>DASZCJ010000523.1:0-13821 GCA_035943155.1 Xanthobacteraceae bacterium
TCGCGCGATTGCTGCCAGAACAAACTTTATTGCTCACCGGCGCCATACGCCTCGCCGATCCGAACAATCCGACAGAATCCGGAGTCTACAATTCGATCTATGTGATCGATCACGCGGGATCGATACGCACCGTCTATGACAAAGTGCATCTCGTGCCATTCGGAGAATATCTGCCTTTCGGGGATGTCTTGGAGCGTATCGGCTTACAGACTTTGACCGAACAGCGTGGTGGATTTCTTGCCGGTGACCGGCACCGTCTCATTGCGATGCCCGGCGCTCCAAGCGCCCTGCCGCTCATTTGTTATGAGATCATCTTTCCCGGCGAACTGGCATCAGTGGACGAACGGCCGGGCTGGATCGTCAATGTGACCAACGATGGCTGGTTCGGCACCTCCAGCGGTCCGTATCAACACTTGCAGCAGGCGCGCGTCACCGCCATTGAGGAAGGCGTGTCGGTAGCTCGCGCCGCCAATACCGGCGTCTCCGCGGTAATCGATCCCGCCGGCCGGATAGTCGCATCATTGCCACTCGGGACCGAAGGTGTGCTCGACGCACCACTGCCGCGCCCGATAGCGGCTCCGGTTTACGCTCGGCTTGGTGATGCGCCTGCTGCCGTCCTCATCACGATGGCGCTCCTCGCGGTTTTGCGCGGTCGTTTACGCGCATCCGCGAAGAAAATCTAAAAGGTGCGGCGAGGCCGCACTAATGCCGCAGCAGAGGCGCTCAATCGCGCAGTTCCCCCTGCAACTCAAGCGAGCAGGACCGCCTGAACTTCATTTCATGAGAAATGGCTTGTTTACGAAGAAGCCGACCGGCAAAAGCCAGGAACGGAGTACAACAGTTGCAATTGTGACAGATTTGCTATCTCGCGGCATTGGGCTAAAAAGGGGAGGAAGCCCCATGGCTACGCTGGCAAAAAAGGCGCCAAACCCGACCGACAAGCATGTCGGAAGCCGGGTCCGCATGCGCCGGATGATGCTGGGAATGAGCCAAGAAAAACTTGGGGACTCACTCGGCCTGACATTTCAACAAATTCAAAAGTACGAGAAAGGCACCAATCGTATCGGCGCCAGCCGCCTGCAGCAGATTTCTCATATTCTTCAGGTCCCGGTAGCGTTCTTCTTCGAAGGTGCGCCCAATGTGCAGATGATGGGCCGCCACGAAGGGCTGGCCGAGGCGCCCTCGCCGGCTTACGTCTCCGACTTCCTGGCGACGGCCGACGGTCTGGCTCTCACCAAAGCATTCATGCGGATTGAAGATTCGAAATTGCGGCGGCGGATTGTCGATCTCGTCGAACAAATTGCCATCCGCGACAAGCGCTGAAGGCGATCGGATTGGCGGCAGGACTGCGCCGCGGAATGAAGGCGGACGCCCACTTTTCGCCCACATCTTGACCGCCGCGGGTGACACTGCAACAACCCTTTTCACTGCGCGCGGTTCGTAACCGCGCTATTTTCGCAACGAAGACCGACAAACCACAATCGTTTCGAGGGGAGTGTTTGGCTGTGCGCCGCGCCAATTATCTGTTCACCAGCGAGTCCGTGTCGGAGGGCCACCCGGACAAGGTATGCGATCAAATATCGGACGCCGTTCTCGACGCGTTCATTGAGAACGATATCAAGCTCGGCATAGCCGACGACAGCGCGGTAAATACCCGACTTGGCTGCGAGACTTTGTGCACCACCAACAAGATCATCGTCGCCGGTGAGGGTCGCGGGCAAGCGCCGTTGTTTCACAAACATGGCCATAAAGCCGTCGTGAACCGTGAAATGATTACTGAGATCGCCCGCGGCGTGGTCAAGGACATCGGCTACGACCAGGACGGTTTTTCCTATTATGGCGCAGACGTTGAGGTGCTGCTCCATGGCCAATCTCCCGATATTGCGATGGGCGTAGATGCCAAAAAGAAGAAAAGTGGCGAGCAGGAGGGCGCCGGCGATCAGGGCATGATGTTCGGCTTCGCCTGCACCGAGAGCGAGGTCTACGAGAAGGGCTCGTTCATGCCGGCGCCGATTTATTTCGCCCACAAGATTCTCAAAGTACTTTCTGAAAAGCGCCGTTCCGGAGCGCTATTTGACTTGCAGCCCGACGCCAAGAGCCAAGTCACTATCAAATATGTCGAAGGAAAACCGGTCGGCTGCACCAAGGTCGTGGTTTCCACCCAGCACAATGCGCAGACCCGTAATGGCAAGAAATATTCGCCGGGCATGATCCGCGATATGATCGAGGATACCGTCGCTTCGGCGCTACCGAGCGACTGGATGCCAAAGCGGCCGAGCGATTTTCTGGTCAACCCCACTGGCAATTTCGTCATTGGCGGGCCGGACGGAGATTGCGGGCTCACCGGACGTAAAATCATCGTCGACACTTACGGCGGCTACGCTCCGCATGGCGGCGGTGCCTTCTCCGGCAAAGACCCGACCAAGGTCGATCGCTCGGCGGCTTACGCCGCTCGCTATTTGGCAAAAAACGTCGTCGCAGCCGGACTGGCGGAGCGCTGCACGATCCAGATCGCCTATGCGATCGGCGTCGCTGATCCGATGTCGCTTTATGTCGACACCCATGGCACCGGCAACGTCGAAGAAGCAAAACTGCAGAGGCTACTACCGGAATTATTTCCACTGCGGCCCACCAATATCCGCCGTACCCTCAAGTTGAGCCGGCCGATTTACCGGCGCACCGCCGCTTATGGCCATTTCGGCCGCGCGCCGGAAAAGGATGGCGGCTTTTCCTGGGAGCGAACCGACCTGGCCGATTCGCTCAAGCGGGCCTTGCGCTGATCAACCAGCTGTCACGACGCTGGCTGGCTACGTGCTCGCGGTGGGCGGATTTGTTATAGCGGCGAGCAAAGAAGAATATGTGGATGGCCGCCGAGTGCGGTCAGGACGACATGAGTCCCGCACTTCCTAACGCTCGCGCATTCTTCGGCCGGCGCAAGGGGCACAAGTTGCGGCCGCGCCAAGCCGGCTTGTTCGCGACGCTGTTGCCGCGCCTTGCGATCGATGTGACCCGGCCCGCGCCGGCCGAGCTGCGCTCTTTGTTTGCCGAACCGGTTGCGGCGCTCGCGCTCGAGATTGGTTTCGGCGGCGGCGAGGCGATGATCGCGCAAGCCAAAGCGCATCCGCAAATCGGCTTTCTCGGCGTCGAACCCTTCGTCAACGGCATGGCCAAAGCCTTAGCGGCAATTGAAGCCGAGGATCTGCGGAACATTCGCCTACATTTCGGTGACGCCGTCGGCTTAATCGAATGGCTACCGGCGACGTCGTTGGTGCGGATCGATCTCATTCATCCTGATCCGTGGCCGAAACGACGCCATTGGAAGCGGCGATTTGTTCAGGACGAAATGGTCGAACAACTGGCGCGCATTCTGCAGCACGCCGGCGAGTTTCGTTTCGTTACCGATATCCCGGATTACGCCGCTTGGACGCTGCAACGCCTGATGCGCTCTTCGCATTTCGAGTGGACGGCAAACTACGCCGACGACTGGCGCAATCCATGGCCTGGATTTACCGCCACCCGGTATCACGCCAAGGCTGCGCGGGAACAACGAATGTCGTGCTTTTTGGTTTTCAGGAAGATCTGAAACCGGACATGCGCTGACATGCGGCTGTCGGTCGCCGCTAAGACTTTGGCGGCGGGAATATTACTAGTCGCGGCCGGAATATGCCCCCTTGCAACGGACTAACAAACCGCTATATTTGCGTTGTCCGTCAATGGATACCTCATAACGGTCGGATAATCCGAGCGGTTTTGAGAGTGGGCCCTCCGGGACCCGCTCTTTTTTATTACCTGGTTCACGTGGGGTTCAGTTGGGCCTGGCGGCTTGTAGCCAGAGCGACCAACGGCGGCGAGCCGGGGCCGGATAGGACCATGAGCAGACAAGACCAGGACCATGCGGGGGGCCATGTGGGGGACCACATGGAGATCCAATCCAGGACCAAGGACAGTGTTGCTAGCATTCACTCAAGAACACTTGCTCAGGAATACGCGCTGAAGATCATGGACGATCGTTCGACCAATTTTGAACGTCCAGAATTTGTCCAGGAACCGCGGCTCATAACCGATCCGGGGCGGGCCGCGCGCGTCGCTGCACTGGCCGAGCCGGTGCTCGCCGGGCTCGGCTACCGCTTGGTCCGCGTGCGCATATCCGGATTTGCCGGATACACCGTTCAGATCATGGCTGAACGGCCCGACGGAACGATGAGTATCGAGGACTGCGAAACCGTCTCGCGCGCGCTATCGCCAATCTTCGATGTCGCCGATCCCATCGAAAGTTCTTATCGGCTGGAAATTTCGTCGCCTGGCATCGATCGGCCCTTGGTGCGCCGGTCCGACTTCGATCGCTTTGCCGGGCACATCGCTCAAATCGAAATGCAAGTCCCGATCGATGGCCGCAAACGATTCCGCGGCGAACTGCGAGGCGCCGAAGGTGAATGCGCGCGCATCCGTTGTGACGACGCACAAGACGTTCTGCTTCGGATCGATGACATGGTGGAAGCGCGCCTCGTTCTCACCGACGCGCTCATTTCGGAATCGCTGCGCAAGAGCAAACAGAATCAACGCAAGGAGACTGACGATGGCGACCGTTAGCGCCAATAGACTTGAACTGCTGCAGATCGCGGACGCAGTTGCCCGCGAAAAGGCGATCGACCGTAAGATCGTTCTGGGCGCGATGGAAGACGCCATCGCCAAAGCGGCGCGCTCGCGATACGGCAGCGAGACCGAAGTCCGCGCGGAGATCGACCCGAAGAGCGGCGAGCTTCATCTCTCTCGTCACATGCTGGTGGTCGAGACAGTTGAGAACCCCGCAACCCAGATCAGCCTCGAAGACGCCCGCCGGCGGCATCCCGCCGCGCAAATTGGAGACACCATCGCCGACCCGCTGCCGCCGCTCGAATATGGGCGCATTGCCGCGCAATCGGCAAAGCAAGTGATCGTGCAGAAAGTCCGCGAAGCCGAACGCGATCGCCAATATGACGAATATAAGGATCGCATCGGCGACATCGTCAATGGCATCGTCAAGCGCGTCGAGTACGGGAACGTCGTGGTCGATCTCGGTCGCGGTGAGGCTATCGTGCGCCGCGATGAAATGCTGCCGCGCGAAGTGTTTCGCAACGGCGACCGCATCCGCGCCTATATCTACGACGTCCGGCGCGAGCCACGCGGTCCGCAGATTTTCCTGTCGCGCACCCACCCGCAATTCATGGCCAAGCTGTTTGCCCAGGAGGTGCCCGAAATCTACGACGGCATCGTCGAGGTCAAGGCCGTGGCGCGCGATCCCGGTTCGCGTGCGAAAATAGCCGTCGTGTCTCGCGATACTTCGGTTGATCCGGTCGGCGCCTGCGTCGGCATGCGCGGCTCGCGCGTGCAGGCCGTCGTCAATGAGTTGCAGGGCGAAAAGATCGACATCATTCCCTGGTCCCACGACATTGCCACTTTCGTAGTCAATGCGCTGGCGCCCGCCGAAGTCGCCAAAGTGGTGTTGGACGAAGAGCGCGAGCGGATCGAGGTAGTCGTCCCCGATCAGCAGCTGTCGCTTGCGATCGGACGGCGCGGGCAGAACGTGCGTCTCGCGTCGCAACTCACTGGCTGGGACATCGATATTCTCACCGAGCAGGAGGAATCCGAACGCCGCCAAGCCGAATTCGAGAATCGCACGCGCATGTTCATCGACACGCTCAATGTCGACGAGGTGATCGGTCAACTGCTCGCTTCGGAAGGCTTTAACTCAGTCGAAGAGCTGGCGATGGTCGACACCAAAGAAATCGCCAGCATCGAAGGCTTCGATGAGGACACGGCAGCCGAATTGCAAAATCGTGCGCGTGAATACCTCGACCGGATCGAGGCCGAGCTTGACACCAAGCGCCGTGAGCTTGGCGTCGAAGACGCGCTCATGGAGGTTGAAGGGGTCACGACGGCTATGCTGGTGCGGTTCGGCGAGAATGGCATCAAGACCATTGAAGATCTCGCCGGTTGTGCGACCGACGATCTTGCGGGCTGGACCGAACGCAAAGACGGCGAGGCGGTCCGCCAAGCGGGCATTCTCGACGGTATGGAGTTGAGCCGCGAGGAAGCGGAGTCCCTCATCATGCGCGCTCGGGTCAAAGCTGGCTGGATCAACGAGGCTGATCTTGCCGCGCCCGCCGCGGTTGAAGAGGTGCCCGAACCCGCGGCGCAGCCCTAAAAGAAGGCAGTGGAATTTCCCTCATGCTGGCACAGGAGAACGGCATCGAGCTCGATCATGGACCGCAGTCGCGCGCAGTAGAGCGGCTTTGCATTGCCGCGCGGGCGACGCGGCCGGTCGAGAAAATGATCCGCTTCGTGATCGCCCCCAATGGCGATGCCGTTCCCGACCTCAAGCGCAATTTGCCGGGCCGCGGCGTTTGGGTAACGGCAACGCGAAAAACGCTGGACCAAGCAATCAAAGCCGGCGCCTTTGCGCGCGCCTTCCGGCGAGAGGTGCGGATCGCCGCCGATCTTGCCGGCCGCACCGAGGATTTGCTCGAAAGCGCCGTGTTTGACGGCTTGGCGATAGCCCGCAAAGCCGGTTTGGTTGCGCTTGGCTTTGCGAAAATAGAGAGCGCACTGGCCCATGGTCGCATCGTCGCGCTTCTCCATGCGGCCGAAGCAGCCCCCGACGGCGTTAGGAAGCTCGACGCCGCGCTGCGGCAAAGCGGGCAAACCGGATTGGTGACCGTCACCCGAATATTGAGCGCGGCCCAATTGGATTTGGCATTGGGGCGCCCAAATGTGGTACATGCAGCCCTGCTCGCCGGCCGGGCGAGTGATACGTTTATGGCGCGTTTACGGCGCTTGGAAGGGTTTCGCAGCGGCGAACTCGGCCGGGACGACGGCCAGGACGCTCTGGAACCTGTTAAGTTGCCCGGCAAGCGTAATGCGTCAGAGGCTGCGTACGGAACTGGATAGGAATGACTGAGACGACAAAAAATAGCGGCGAAAAGCTGAGCGTGACCCCCACCAAGACGCTGACGCTAAGCGCGGCGGCGTAGAGCAAGGCGTGGTTCGCCAAAGCTTCAGCCATGGCCGCAGCAAGGCGGTGGTAGTCGAGAAGGTCAAACGCCGCATTGCCGGTCCGGGCGAAGCAAAGGCCGAACCGGCCTCCGCCCCGGAGCGCGCCGCCACAGCCAAGCGCACCGGCGGACCGGCGAAACCCGCAGCTGGCGCCACCGCGTCGGCAGCAGCGGCGGCTGCCGCTGCGTCACCGAAAGCGTCAGGTGTCGTTCTTCGCACGCTGACCGAAGACGAACGCAATGCGCGCGCGCACGCGCTTGCCGATGCGAGGGTGCGCGAACACGAGGAACGGGAGCGGGCCGAAGAGGAGGCCCGCGTCCGTCACAAGCGCGAAGAGGTGGAACGGGCCGACCGCGCTGCGGCGGAAACGCGCAAGCGCGAAGAAGAAGACCGCCGCAAGCACGACGAAGAGACCCGCCGCAAGGCCGACGAGGTCGCCAAGAAACGCTTCGGCGCCGACATTGCAAAGCCAGGCGTGCGTCCGGCACTCGAGGCCGACGATGAGGAGGCGCCCCGCACCGCCAGGCGCGGCGCCACCGCTCGACCCGCCGTCGCGCCCAAGCCGGCACGTACCGGCGGCGAAAAACGCCGCGGCCGACTGACTGTCGTCACCGCTTTTTCCGCAGATGAGGTGCGTGAGCGTTCCGAAGCAGCGTTTCGGCGTCGCGTCCTGCGCAAGAGCGGCCACCGCGACACCGAGCCGAAGGAAAAGATCGCACGCGAAGTGATCATTCCGGAAACGATTACCATCCAGGAGCTCGCCAACCGCATGGCCGAGCGATCGGTCGATGTCGTGCGCATCCTGATGCAGCAAGGCCACATGGCGAAGATCACGGATACGATCGACGCCGACACTGCGCAATTGATCGCCGAAGAACTCGGACACACCGTCCGGCGCGTAGCCGAGGCGGACGTTGAAGAAGGCATGTTCGACGCGCCGGATTCGCCGGAAAGCCTTCAGCCGCGCGCTCCGGTTGTCACCATTATGGGCCATGTCGATCATGGCAAGACCTCGCTGCTCGACGCGATCCGCTCCACCGAGGTCGCTGCCGCAGAGGCCGGCGGCATCACCCAGCATATCGGCGCTTATCAGGTGACCTCGCCCTCTGGCGGACGAATTACCTTTATCGATACGCCTGGCCACGCCGCATTTACCGCGATGCGCGCGCGCGGCGCCAAAGTCACGGACATCGTAGTGCTCGTTGTTGCGGCCGATGACGGGGTCATGCCGCAAACAGTCGAAGCGATTCATCACGCCAAAGCGGCGAAAGTTCCGATCATTGTCGCCATCAACAAAATCGACAAGCCGGATGCCAAGCCGGAGCGGGTGCGCACCGAACTGCTGCAGCACGAAATTCAGGTGGAGTCGCTTGGCGGCGACGTCCTTGAGCTCGAAGTGTCCGCCAAAGAAAAGACCAATCTCAATAAACTCCTCGACATCATTGCGCTGCAAGCCGAGGTGCTGGAACTCAAGGCTAATCCGAACCGTCCCGCCGAAGGCACTGTGATCGAGGCGAGGCTCGACCGCGGACGCGGTCCGGTCGCCACCGTACTCGTACAACGCGGCACCTTAAAGCCCGGCGACATCGTGGTCGCCGGCAGCGAGTGGGGCCGCGTACGCGCACTGGCCTCCGATACCGGCCATTCCGTCGTCGCGGCCGGGCCATCCATGCCGGTGGAAGTGCTAGGCTTTAACGGCACGCCGGAGGCCAGTGACCGGCTGGCGGTCGTTGATACCGAAGCGCGCGCGCGCGAGATCACCGACTATCGCGCCCGTCAGAAGCGCGAAAAGATGGCGGCGCGCCAAACCGGCATGCGTGGCTCGCTTGAGCAGATGATGAGTCAGCTCAAGACCACCGGCCGCAAGGAATTCCCGCTGGTCGTCAAAGCCGACGTGCAAGGCTCGATCGAAGCCATCGTCGGGGCCCTGGAGAAACTGTCGACTGACGAAGTGGCTGCCCGCATTATCTTCGCCGGCGCTGGCGGTATCACCGAATCCGACGTTACGCTCGCGGAAGCCTCAAGCGCCGCCGTGATTGGCTTTAACGTTCGCGCCCATAAGGAAGCGCGCGACGCCGCCGAGCGTGCCGCTGTCGAAATCCGCTATTACGACATCATCTATAATCTCGTCGATGACGTGAAAAAGGCGATGTCGGGATTGCTGGCGCCGACACTGCGCGAGACCATGCTGGGCAATGCCGTCATTCTCGAAATCTTCAAAGTGTCGAAGGTCGGCAATATTGCGGGCTGTCGCGTCACGGACGGCACCGTCGAGCGCGGCGCCAATGTCCGGCTCATTCGCGACAGTGTGGTCGTCCACCAAGGTAAGCTGTCGCAGCTCAAACGTTTTAAGGATGACGCTCGCGAGGTTGTTGCCGGTCAGGAATGCGGCATGGCATTCGAGAATTATCATGACATGAAGGTCGGCGATATTATCGAGTGCTACCGCGTGGAGACAATACAGCGGACGCTTTAGCAACCGCCCTGCCCGGCTTCGTGCCGGGTGCCTGCGCCTCAATTTTCACGGCGATCGAAACGCGGATGGCCGCGGCAAAGCAGCCATGAGCGAAATGAATCTGGATTTGACTGATGACCCGCCGCCAGCATCGCGATCAACCGGCCGGAGTCTCGCAGCGGCAGTTGCGTGTCGGCGAACTAATCCGCCACGAACTCGCCGACTTGCTAACGCGCGGCGAGGTTCACGATCCGGTCATCGAAGGTCACATGATCACGGTGCCCGAAGTTCGCGTTAGCGCCGATCTACGATTGGCGACCATTTACATCATGCCGCTTGGCGGGCGCGACGCGAAGGACGTAATCGATGCGCTGGAGCGTAATAGCCGCTATGTCCGGGGCGAGATCGCGCGGCGCGTTAACCTCAAATTTGCACCTGAAATCAGATTTCGCATCGACGAGCGATTCGACGAAGCAGAACGGATCGAGAAGCTTTTGCGAACGCCAGCGGTCCAACGCGACCTGAGAAGCCGCGGCGACGAATAATGAGTAACTCGAACGATCGTTCGCGCAATCCCTGCGCAGTTTGCGACATTCGAAGCGCGATGTCTTAGGATTATGGTTTACCAAGAATGAATGCGCAGATCGGGCCAGTCGGAAGTCGTCCGGATGGGGATGCGGGCGTTTCGCAGCCCGCACGCGCCACGACACAAAAGCGCGATATTCACGGCTGGCTCGTTCTCGACAAACCTGTCGGCATGACCTCGACCCATGCCGTTTCCGTCATCAAACATCTGTTCGCGGCGCGGCGCGCTGGCCATGCCGGAACACTTGATCCGCTGGCTTCGGGATGCCTGCCAATCGCGCTCGGTGAGGCAACCAAGACCGTGCCGTTCGTCGTCGATGGGCGAAAAACCTATCGGTTCGCCATTCGCTGGGGCGAGGAGCGGGATACCGACGACGCCGAAGGCCGGGTGGTTGGAGCGAGCGACAAGCGTCCGGATCGAGCGGCCCTTGAGTCCATATTGACGCGCTTTATCGGCAATATCGAGCAGGTGCCACCACGCTTCTCGGCGGTGAAACTCGGCGGCGAGCGCGCTTACGATTTGGCGCGCGAGGGTGAGGCGGTCGAACTGGCGGCTCGGGCGGTGGTGATCCATCGCCTCGAATTGGGGGAAATCCCTGACCCCGACCATGCCGTGCTGAGCGCCGAATGCGGCAAGGGAACTTACATCCGCTCGCTGGCGCGCGACCTTGGCCGGGCGCTGGGCGTGTTTGGCCACGTCTCGAGCCTGCGCCGGGACCGCGTTGGACCGTTCGGCGAGGCCGATATGATACCCCTGGAACAAGTGAAGTCTTTGTGCCATAGAGCGGCCACCGGCGAGGGACACTTCGCCGACGCGCTCCTGCCGATCGAGACCGCGCTGGACGACATCCCGGCGCTGGCCGTCAGCTCGGCAGACGCGGCAAGGCTCCAGAGGGGTCAAGCCGTATTATTGCGCGGACGGGACGCTCCCATGGTCCGCGGCGTGGTTCAGGTCGCTTCCAGCGGTCAATTGATAGCCATTGCCGAGGTCGAACGGGGCGAGATCATTCCCCGACGCGTGTTCAATTTAGCCGGCATCGCTGGTCGAGCCGGCAGAGACAAAGGTTGGTGAACGATGTCGATAACGACCGCGCGTAAAGCGGAGCTTATCAAAACCTACGCCGTCAAATCCGAAGATACCGGTTCGCCCGAGGTGCAGGTTGCGCTGCTTTCGGAGCGCATCAACAATTTGACGGAGCACTTTAAGACGCATGTCAAGGACAACCATTCGCGCCGCGGACTGTTGAAGCTCGTGTCGCAGCGCCGACAGATTTTGGACTATCTCCGGCGCACCGACGATGCGCGTTACAAGGAGCTGATCGAGCGACTTGGCATTCGTCGTTGACGAAATTCGCGCGGCAGGAGCCCGCGTGCTCGGCGGCGTAATAATGCGCCCGCCATTATCCGGCAGTGAAACTGCCGATTCCTTGGACGGGACTATGCCCGTTCGTATGCAAGCAAGGTCCGAAGGCCATGGCAGGATCGCCGGACGCTGAAGACAGACCGCAGCGCTGCTGCGGCGACAGTGTCTCGCCGTCTTGCTTTTGGCTTTCGCACTTTCGCGAAAACCATGAAAGACAATCGCAATGTTCAATATTCATCGTGTACAACTGGACTGGGGTGGCCGCCAACTCACGCTAGAAACCGGCAGACTGGCGCGGCAGGCCGACGGCGCGGTATTCGCCTCTTACGGCGACACAACGGTCATCGCGACCGTCGTCGCCGCCAAGCAGCCGAAGGAGGGAATCGATTTCCTTCCGCTGACTTGTAACTATCAAGAAAAATATTATGCATCCGGCCGTATCCCCGGCGGTTATTTCAAGCGTGAAGCGCGGCCGACGGAAAAAGAGACCCTGGTCTCGCGTTTGATCGACCGTCCGATGCGACCGTTGTTTGCCGACGGCTGGCGATGCGACACTCAAGTCATCGTGACGGTGCTATCGCACGACCTCGAAAATGATCCCGACATTTTGGCGATGGTCGCGGCGTCGGCGGCGTTGACGCTGTCAGGCGCGCCCTTCATGGGCCCGGTTGGTGCGGCCCGCGTCGGCTTCATCAACAACGAATATGTGCTCAATCCGCAAATCGACGAAATGAGCGAAAGCCAGCTCGATCTGGTTGTCGCCGGTACGCAGGACGCGGTGCTGATGGTCGAGTCGGAAGCAAAAGAGCTGTCCGAGGAAATCATGCTCGGCGCCGTGATGTTCGGCCACCGCCACTTCCAGCCGGTGATCGAGGCCATCATCAAGCTTGCCGAGAAGGCGGCGAAAGAGCCGCGCGAGCTTGTCGTAGCCGATGGCGCAGCGCTCGAAAAAGAGATGCGCGGACTGGTCGAGAAGGACCTGCGCGCCGCTTACGCTATCGCCGAGAAGGCGGAGCGTCACAAAGCGATCGACGGCGCAAAAGAGCGGGTGATGCACCATTTCTGCCCGCCCGAAGCCGAGCAGCCGAAATATCCGAAGCTGCAAGTCGCCGGCGCGTTTAAAGACCTCGAAGCCAAGATCGTGCGCTGGAACATTCTCGACAAGGGCACGCGCATCGACGGCCGCGACGTGAAAACGGTTCGGCCGATCAATTGCGAGGTTGGCGTGCTGCCACGCACCCATGGTTCGGCATTGTTCACCCGCGGCGAGACCCAGGCGCTGGTGGTGTCGACGCTCGGCACCGGCGAAGACGAGCAATACATCGACGCTCTGCAAGGAACCTACAAAGAAACATTCCTCCTGCACTATAATTTCCCGCCGTTCTCGGTAGGCGAGACCGGCCGGCTTGGGGCGCCAGGCCGCCGCGAGATCGGCCATGGCAAGCTCGCGTGGCGAGCCATCCGTCCGGTGCTGCCGGCACACACCGAGTTTCCCTACACAATTCGGGTCGTCTCGGAGATTACCGAGTCAAATGGATCGTCTTCGATGGCGACCGTCTGCGGTACCTCGCTCTCGCTCATGGACGCTGGCGTGCCGCTTAAGCGTCCGACCGCCGGTATCGCGATGGGCCTGATCAAGGAGGAAGATCGCTTCGCGGTTCTCTCCGATATTCTCGGCGATGAGGATCATCTCGGCGACATGGATTTCAAGGTCGCCGGCACCGAGCGCGGCGTCACTTCGCTGCAGATGGATATCAAGATCTCCGGTATCACCGAGGAGATCATGCGGATTGCCCTTGGCCAAGCCAAGGACGGCCGGATGCATATTCTCGGCGAAATGTCCAAGGCGATTACGTCGGCTCGTGCGGAGCTCGGCGAACATGCTCCGCGCATCGAGGTGCTCTCGATCCCGGTTGACAAGATCCGCGAAGTCATCGGTTCGGGCGGCAAGGTCATTCGCGAAATCGTGGAGAAGACCGGCGCCAAAATCGACATCTCCGACGATGGTACCGTGAAGGTCGCTTCGGCCAAGGCAGAGTCGATCAAAGCGGCGATCAACTGGATCAAGTCGATCGCTTCCGATCCGGAAGTGGGGCACATCTACGAGGGCACCGTCGTCAAAGTGATGGACTTCGGCGCGTTCGTGAACTTCTTCGGCGCCAAGGACGGTCTCGTCCATATCAGCCAGCTCGCGGCGAGCCGGGTGCAGAAGACCTCCGACGTCGTCAAGGAAGGCGACAAGGTCAAGGTCAAGCTGCTCGGCTTCGACGATCGCGGCAAGACGCGGCTGTCGATGAAGGCCGTCGATCAGGTCACCGGCGAGGATCTTGAAGCCAAGCAAAAGGCCGAGCCCGCGCCGCCGCGCGAAGCCGCCGGCGAGTAATCC
>DASZCJ010000524.1:0-3027 GCA_035943155.1 Xanthobacteraceae bacterium
GTATCTTGGGTTCGAATCCCATTCTCTCCGCCATAGCCATTGATATCATTGAGTTTTTTGTATTTTTGGCAAAATCCCCTAATAGGTCCCCTCTTGCATTGAATGGCCTCAATCGCATGAGTCCGCTCGCGGCAGGCGCACTCAAGGCAAGACGCGAAGCAAAAAATAATGGCATCTTCGACGTGAATTAAGATCGCGCTTGGTCTCTTCCTGTGCAGGTTTTCGGTCGCCGGGATGATGGAGCTATCCACGCGCTGATGCGGCCGGCGACCGAAAAGCGCCAAGGCACGAAATCGCGGTGGGTGATGCGGCGGCGATTCCGCGAGCACTATGGGGATTTGGTCGCGGCGGCTGGCTTGATGAGTTTGGATTGAAGGGGTTTGGGCGCTCGTTTTGCCGAGCGAATACGGCGACCGACGGGCTGCGCGACCTTGGGAAGCAACATTTGCGGTTCGAGGGCGGGCAAAATTGGCGGCTTGCCGCGAGTGCGAGCGTTGCCGGTCGAGCGCCAGCGAGACCGATTGGTGCGAGGACAATCGTGGGTCAACGGTGACGGCGTCATGAGGTGTCGATCCTGATCGCTGGCGAAGCGTGCTTAGGCTGGCAACCACGCGCGAAGGTCTCGACGATAATCATGCGGCCGCCGCAGCATGGACAGCGATTGATCGGCGCTTCTTCGGGGTTGGTAGCATGACCGCCGACGCTTTCATCGTGAGCTTGTGATACCGCGAGCAGCTGACGGGCGCGGGCAATGTTGTCGGCACGAGAGGGTGTTGCGAACAGGCCGTAGTGGCGGATGCGGTGGAAGCCTTTCGGCAGCACGTGCATGAGAAAGCGGCGAATGAACTCCGTGGTCGCGAGCGTCATTACCTTGTGGCGAGCAGGGCCGTCGATCCGATAATCCTTGTAGCGGAAGCTGACGGTGTTGGCGTCGGCTGCGATCAGGCGGTGATTGGCGATAGCGACGCGGTGGGTGTAACGCGACAGATAAGCGAGCACGGTGTCGGGACCGCCAAACGGGCGCTTGGCATAGACGACCCATTCGCTCTTACGTAACGGCTGCAGATAGGTGGTAAACGCTTGACGCTCGGCGAGCGGGCTATGCTCGCCGTGGAAGCAGAGACGACCGGCGGCATGTGCGGCCTTGAGCTTCTTCAGGAACAGCCGGCGGAACAGGCGCGAGAGCACGCGTACCGGCAAAAAGAAGCCGGGCCGGCAGACCAGCCATTTTTTGCCGTCGAGCGACAGGCCGCCGCCCGGCACGATCATGTGCAGATGCGGATGGTGGGTCATGGCCGAGCCCCAGGTGTGGAGCACGGCGGTGATGCCGATGCTAGCGCCCAGGTGCTTGGGATCGGCTGCGATGGTGAGCATGGTGTCAGCCGCGGCCCTGAACAACAGATCGTAGATTACGGCCTTGTTCTGGTAGGCGATGTCGGCGATCAGCCCCGGCAATGTGAACACGACGTGGAAGTAGGGCGCCGGCAACAGCTCGGCCTGGCGTTCGGTAAGCCATTGTTTGGCGGCGGCGCCCTGACACTTGGGGCAATGCCGATTACGGCAGCTGTTGTAGGTGATGACGGTGTGCGAGCACTTTTCGCAGCGCGCCACGTGACCGCCGAGCGCCGCCGTGCGGCAGCGCTCGATTGCGCTCATTACCTTCAGCTGGTCGAGGCTGACGTGGCCCGCATTGGCAGAACGCCACGCCGCCCCGTGGTTGCGGAAGATATCCGCAACCTCCAGAGCCGGACGCGACATGGCCGTCGGCGGTTACGCCGGCTGCAGGGCCTTCCTGCTCACCTTGGGCTTCTTGCGCGACTGCGACAGCAGGTCGAGCGGGCTCGCGATGCTGGCGATCATGCCGGTGGCGACGCGGGTATAGCGGGCCGTTGCATCGAGTTTGGCGTGACCCAAGAGCGCCTGGATGATGCGAATATCGGTGCCGCGTTCGAGCAGATGCGTTGCAAAGCTATGACGCAACACATGCAGCGTGATGTTCTTCCTGATCCCGGCGGCGTCGACCGCCTCATGGAAGAGGCGCATGAGCTGCCGCGTGGTCATTGGCTTGCTCGGCCTTTTGCCGGGGAACAGCCAACGTTCCTGCAGCGGCGTTGCCGCATCGTGACGCGATGGTCGCTCTCTCCACCATTGCCGCAACAGATCGAGCAGCTCGGGTGAGAGCATGACATTGCGATCCTTGCGGCCTTTGCCCTGCTCGACGCGAATGATCCTCTGCGCGCTGTCGATGTGCTTGACCTTGAGCCGGATCACTTCGCTGGCACGCAATCCACAGCCGTAGGCAAGGCTGAGCAGCAGGCGCGTCCGCAGGCTGTTGGCAACGGCCAATAGCCGGCGCGCCTCGTCCCGACTGATCACTTGCGGAATCTTCTGCGGTTCGCGCAGGTGATAGATCTCTGCCGCAAGGTCCAGCCGCCGCAGCGTCACGCGGAACAGGAACCGCAGCCCGGTCATGAGGCGGTTGCGGTTGGGGATGCTCGTCCCGGTCTCGGCGAGGTGCAACTGGAAGCGGCGGACGTCCTCGACGGTGGCAGTCTCGGGTGAGCGTTGGAGAAATGCGGCGAAGCGCTTGCAGCTGCTGATGTGGAGCCTCTGCGTGCCAGCACTGAGCTTGCGTGCGGTCATGTCCTCGATCATGCGCTGTCGAAGTGGGCTGACAACATCGATGCTCATTGGGAAACTCCTGTCCAGGATGAGGTTGACGAACACCTCGATCCTCGCGACAGGGCTTCTTGCCCGCCATCGATGATCTCGACCTGTTTAGGACGTGCTCAGATAAGCCGCCCAGCGCCGCCGGCTATCGCGCAGCGATTTAGTGCGTTGGCCCTAAACTGACGTGCCAATCGCGTTAGCGCGTGTCTGCTTTGAGGGGGAAGAGCGGAAGTGGCGCGGACTTGCTGCCATGTCGCAGTTTGACCCTGAACCGACACGAGCGGCCCAATTTTGTGTGATGCACAACACCGCTTTTTTTCAACGATGTGGTAGGGTGTAGTCCTCGGCGTCAGGGAA
>DASZCJ010000525.1:0-11999 GCA_035943155.1 Xanthobacteraceae bacterium
TAAAACACCGGCGTGAATACCAGCCCGAACGCCGTCACGCCGATCATTCCGGAAAACACGGCGGTCCCCAGCGCCTGACGTAATTCTGCGCCCGCGCCGATGGCCCAAACCAAAGGTGTCACACCGAGGATGAAGGCAAGCGACGTCATGAGGATCGGGCGCAAACGTAATCGGGTGGCCTCGACGGCGGCCTCCCAACGGCTATGACCGCCATCCTCAAGTTGGCGAGCGAACTCGACGATGAGGATGGCATTCTTAGCCGCAAGGCCGATCAGCACGACGAAGCCGACTTGCGTGAGGATATTGTTGTCCATGCCGCGCAGGATCACGCCAGCGATAGCGGCGACGAGACACATCGGCACGATCATGATCACGGCCAATGGTAGAGTGAGACTCTCGTACTGCGCCGCCAGCACCAGAAACACGAATACCACCGCCAGCAAGAAAGCAAATGTTGCGGTGCTGCCGGCTCTGATCTGCTGGTAGGCAAGCGTCGTCCACTCAGTAGCAAAACCTTCCGGCAGCGTCTGGGCGGCAAGCCGATCCATGATCGCGATGGCTTGACCTTGTGAATAACCAGGCGCGGCGCCGCCGTCGATTTCGGCGGCAGGGTAAAGGTTATAACGCGGCACCCGATACGGACCCGCGATGTTGTCGACGGTCGTGAACGAGCCGAGTGGAACGGTATCGCCGTTCGAATTCCGCACGCGGATCTTGAGCACGTCTCTGATGTACTGTCTGTCCTCGTCGCGCGCCTGAGCGGTAACGCGGAAGGTGCGGCCGAACAAATTGAAATCGTTGACGTAGGAAGAGCCGATATAGATTTGCAGTGCGTTGAACACGTCTTGCACGTTGACGCCCAAGAGTTGCGCCTTGGTGCGATCGATATCGAGATAAACCTGCGGCGTTGAGGTCTCGAACAGCGAGAATGCGCCGGCGATGCCCGGCGTCTGCGCAGCGCGGGTTACCAGCGATTCAGTGGCTGAACGTAATGCTTCCGAGCCCCGCCCGGCGCGATCCTCGACCATCATGCGAAAACCGCCGGCGGTGCCGATACCCATAACCGGCGGCGGCAGCACCGGAATGATGAAGGCGTCCTGGATCGAGGACAGCCGCCGAAACAGCTGGCCCTGGATCGCCGCCGCCGATTGCCGGGGATCGTGGCCGCGCTTCTGAAAATCGTCGAGCACCAGAAATAGCGCGCCGGCATTCGGCGCGTTGGTGAAAGTGGCGCCGGAAAAACCGACGATATTCGCGGCATGCACGACGCCCGGCACTTGCATTGCTATGTCGAGCGCGTGTTGCTGCACTGCGTCGGTGCGCGCCAACGACGCGCCGGGCGGCAGCTGGACCACGACGATAATGTAGCCGCGGTCCACTTGCGGAATAAACCCGCCCGGCGTCGTGCGAAAGGCGTTTAAGCCGACGCCGATGACCACAAGATACAACGCAACCATCAGCGCGGCGCGCCGCACTGTCCGCGAGGCCAGCCAGGAAATCCCAAAGCCGAGTTTTTCGAAAGACCGATTGAAATAGCCGAAGAACGAATGGATCGGCCGCGCCCACCACGCCTCGTGTTGGGTTTCCTGATGCGGTTTTAACAACAGAGCACACATCGCCGGCGAGAGTGTTAACGACACGATGAGCGAGATAATCGTGGCGCCGGCGATGGTCAGCGCGAACTGGCGATAAAACTGGCCGGATATGCCGGTAATGAATATCGAGGGAACAAACACCGCGCACAGGACCAGCGCAATCGCGATCAGCGCCGATCCGACTTCGTTCATGCTTTTGCGCGCCGCGTCGCGCGGCGCAAGTCCCGCCGCAATATTGCGCTCGACATTCTCGACCACGACGATGGCATCGTCGACGACGATGCCGATCGCCAAAACCAGCCCGAACAAGGAAAGATTGTTGAGCGTAAAGCCGAACGCCGCCATGAAGAAGAAGCTGCCGACAAGCGACACGGGTATGGCGACCAGCGGAATGATGGCGGCCCGCCAAGTCTGCAGGAACAGGATCACCACCAGCACGACCAGCACTATCGCTTCGCCGATCGTGTCGATCACCGCGTCAACCGACTGCTGGATGAATTGCGTCGGATTATAAACAATCGCGTATTGCACGCCGGCTGGAAACCGCTGGGCCAAGACCTTCATCAGCTCCGTGACGCCTTTGGCGGTAGCGATCGCATTGGACCCCGGTCGCTGAAAAACAGCGAGCGCCACGGCGGGGTCATGATCGAGATAGGAGTTTGACGAATAATCGAGCGCGGCAAGCTCTACGGTGGCAACATCGCGAAGCCGCACCACGGCGCCCGGCGTCTCTTTGACCACGATCGCACCGAACTCATCGGGATTGTCGAGACGGCCGAGCGTTTGCACGGCAATCTGGAAAGCGCCCGGACGAGAAACCGGCGGTTGATTGAGCACGCCCGAAGCGACCTGGATGTTTTGCCCCTGCAGCGCAGTCGTGACATCGCTCGCGGTCAGGCCGAGCGATTGCAGCCGGTCGGGGTCAAGCCAGATCCGCATCGAATAATCGCGGCTGCCGAATACCGTGATCGAACCGACGCCGTCGACCCGCGTGAGCGGATCGGTGATCTCAAGCGTGGCGTAGTTGGAAATGAACAGTGAGTTGCGCGACTTGTCCGGCGAATACAAGTGCACGACCATCATCAGGTCGGGCGAGGCCTTGCTGACGGTCACGCCGATATTGCGGACGTCGCTCGGCAGGCGCGGCTGCGCAATGGCCACGCGGTTCTGCACTTGGACCTGAGCGATATCGAGATTGGTGCCGAGATCGAAGCTGACTTGGATCGAGAAGCGTCCATCGGCCGTCGAATTCGACGACATGTACAGCATGTTTTCGACGCCGTTGATCTGCTGTTCCAGCGGCGTGACCACGGTCGATGCAACGACATCGGCATTGGCGCCGGGATACTGGCCGGAAACGTTGATGATCGGCGGCGCGATCTCAGGATATTGCGCGATCGGCAGGCGCAGAAACGACACGCCGCCAAGAATGACGAACACGACGGAAACCACGGCGGCAAAGATCGGCCGATCGATGAAAAAATGCGAAATGCGCATCTCGGTTTACGCTCTACAGGCCGCGCGCAATAAGGTTCGGATCGGTAGGTTGGCTGTTGGATGACGTCTCATTGCGCTCTCGCTTCATCGCCGCTTTTGGGCGCCGGCGAGGCCGGAGCGTTCTGCTCGCGGGGATTGACCTTGATGCCGGGTCGCGCGTGCATGAGGCCATTGACGATCACACGGTCACCCGCCGCGAGACCATCCTTGATCACACGCAAGCCGTCATCGAGCTGACCGGGGCTCACGTATTTTTGGCGCACCACGCCGCCATCATCGACAACAAGCACGTATTTGCGCGCCTGCTCGGAGGCAATCGCCTCGTCGGGAATAAGCAATGCCACATAGGGCGGTGATCCGGGCACTCGGATCCGGCCGAACATGCCGGGCGTAAACACACCGTCGGGGTTCTGGAACACGGCACGGCCGCGCACGGTGCCGGACGATTGGTTGATGGCATTATCGACGAAATCGATGTTGCCGGTGTGCCCGAAATCCTTCTCATCGATGAGCTTGAGCGCGACCGGCACGTTGCCGTTCAGCGCCGCCACCTCCTTGCTCGCCGAAGCGAACCGCGCATAACGCAGATAGGACTGCTCGTCGAAAGTGAATTCGAAGCGGATCGGATCGACTGAGACGATGGTCGCAAGCAGCGTGGTATTGCCGCCGGTGCCGCCAGTGACGAGATTGCCGACTGAGACACGGCGATCGCCGATGCGTCCATCGATCGGGGAGCGCAGTTCACTGTATGCGTCGAGATCGAGTTCGGCCGAATGCACCATCGCTTCCTGCGACGCGACGGCCGCTTCGGCAACCGTCTTGGCTTGCATGCGCTGATCGTAGGTTTGCTCGGTGATTGTTTTGTTTTGCAGCAGGCTTTGCCCGCGCTCGAGGTCGGCTTTGGCAAAAGAGAGATTGGCGCGCGCCTGAGCGAGATTGGCGCGCATCTGCTCAAGCACGATCTGAAAGGGCCGCCGGTCGATGGTGAATAGAAGATCGCCCTTCTTCACCATCTGACCATCGGTGAAGTGAATCGCAGCGAGATAGCCGGACAGGCGCGAACGTATATCGACCGAATCGACGGCCACGAACCGGCCGACATATTCGTCCTGATCGACCACGGTGCGCTGCACCGGTTTGGCGACGGTGACGGCGGGAAGATTTTGCGCGGCGCCCTGCTGCTGACCCTGCCCGCAGCCGGCCAGTGCCGTCGCAAGCAGCAGCGCTGCAAGACGCGCCATAAGCGCGTTCCCGCGCGTCTTCGGCGCGCAATTGCCGAACTTCATGACAGTCCCCTCAACTGATCGGGCATCATAGGCACCTGCAAGCGGCAATCCCACCGGCGTGGACGCCGATGTGACCTGCCGATATCCGCCCTTCCAGCCGAGCGCCGTCCTCCCCATATGTGGGCCCACTCCCGAAACTCATCAAATCGGCCGGCTAGCACCGGCCCAGGACCCTGATATTGCATGACAATCATCCCATTAAGCGACGCCCTGCGCAGCGGGCGAAACGCCGCGCAAGGAGCCATCCCCGCGGACGATCAGGCGCTGCTTGACGCCTATTCGCGGGCGGTCATCGACGTCGTCGAGCGCGTCGGCCCCGCTGTCGTGCGGCTTGCGGTCCTTAACGGTCATCCCGCCCGGCCGAGCCAAAGCGGTCAACCGCGCGGCGGCACCGGTTCGGGCGTCATCGTGGCGCCCGACGGGCTGATCCTCACGAACAGTCATGTTGCCGGTACCGCGTCCCGCATTGAAGTCACGACCGCCGATGGCCAGGATTTGCATGCACGGCTGGTCGGCGACGATCCCGATACCGACCTCGCACTCATTCGCGTCGATGAAGCGGCTACGCTGCCATCGGCGCCGCTCGGCGATTCTAAGCGCCTCAAACGTGGCCAACTCGTGATCGCGATCGGCAATCCGCTGGGCTTCGAATCGACTGTGACCACGGGCGTCGTGTCGGCGCTGGGCCGTTCGCTGCGCTCGCGGAGCGGCCGGCTGATCGACGATGTCATTCAGACCGACGCAGCGCTTAATCCAGGGAATTCGGGCGGGCCCTTGGTGTCGTCGCGTGGCGAGGTCGTGGGCATCAACACTGCGGTCATTTTGGGCGCGCAGGGCATCTGCTTTGCGGTCGCCGCCAATACCGCAAGCTTTGTGCTCGGCGAACTGGTTCGGCACGGCCGCGTGCGCCGCGCATTTATCGGAATTGCCGCGCAGCAGACCGCGGTCCCGCCGCTGCGCCGCCGCGCAGCGGGTTTGGCCCAGCACGGTGCGGTCATGGTCGGCACCGTGGAGCCCGGTTCGGCCGCGGATCGCGCGGGGCTGCGGCCCGGCGATATTATCGTCGCGCTCGACGGAGCAATCATTGCCGGCGCGGACGATCTGGTGCGCGCGCTCACGGGCGATAAGATCGGCCGCACTGTCTCAGCCGATGTGTTGCGCGGGACCGAGCGGCTCACGCTCGACCTCGTGCCCGAGGAGCGCCGGCGACCAGTGCGGCAATGACGCATTAGAAATCCGTTCACGCGGCTCACTCCCTCCTGCCCCGCGACAACGATGCCGTTTCCCCTCTCCCCAACGGGGAGAGGGTTAGGGTGAGGGGGTACAGCGTTCGAAACCCAAACCCCGATTCCCTTCACCCGGGCTGCGCCCTTACCGCCTCACGCCGGCACTTCGCCCTTGAGCATGAGGCGATAGAGATAGCGGCGCTCGTTCATATCGTAGTCGGGATTGGCCTGATGCATGACGCTGCGGTTGTCCCACAGCACCCAGTCGCCAGGCCGCCATTTGTGCCGGTACTCATATTTCTTTTGCGTCGCATGCCGCATGAGGTCGGCGATCAGCGCCAGTGCAGCCTCGTCGTCCATGCCGCCGATCGATTCGATTCGCACCGGGTTGAGAAACAGCGCTTTGCACCCGTTCTCCGGGTGCGTGCGCACCAAAGGATGGATGCCGGGCGGCGGCAGCTTGCGGCGGCTCTCTTCGGTGAGAAGGCCGAGCGGCCGCGGACTATATTTGCTGAGATAGATGTGCACGGCCTTGAGCCCGTCAATCTTGTCTTTGGTCGCCGCCGGCAAATCGTCGTAGGCCTGGTGCATATTGACATATTGCGTGTCGCCGCCCTGCGACGGCAGCGCGACCGCGAATAGCGTCGTGGCCTTCGGCGGACGCGGATGGTTTGAGTGATCGGTGTGAAACGTCTCGCCCGGGATGATCCGGCGGCCGTTTACGAATTCGTCGTTTGAGACATACGACACGTCGGGATGCCCGGGAACGTGGTGTTCCTTCTTGTCGTGCGGCTGCAGCTCGCCGAACAGCTGCACCGCCGATTTGAATTCATCCGGCTCGAACTGCTGATCGCGCATGACCAGAACGTGGCGATCGATGAAGGCGCGGTTCAAGGCTGCGCAGATGTCCGCATCGACCGGCCGCCTGAAATCGAGACCTGTCACTTCGGCGCCGGTGTGTTCGGTTAACGGCGCAATCGTGAACGAACGCATCGATGAATCTCGCGCAAACTGCATCCACGCTATCGCGGCACGGCGCTAGGATCAATACGTTAATGAATCGATGCAACGCCGCTTAAGCACTGCAACGACTTCTAAAAACAAATCTCAGATTGGCGTATCTAACTGACAAACGACGCTTCAAACAAACAACAAACAAATAACTACCAACAAAGCGCCGTAATTGAGATTGCCGAAGGTGACGACAATTTGTCATTCGATAGTATCTAACAATAGTTGTCATGCAATTTTAGACGAAGAAAGAACTCTCGTTGCTGCTATGAGACCATCCGCGCCTCAGCCTTAACGAGGCGCTTTCGTCTGCTGGGCCTCGCCATGCGCATCATCGGCGAGGTTTTTGTTTGCAGGCAAACCAACAAACTTTGACGGCAACGAGTAGGAGTTAGCGTATGAAATCGACGGTCTTAGCGGTCGCCGTTGCGACCACTATAATGATATTCGCGCAATCCGCTTACGCGCGTGACCATCATCACCGCCAGTATCAGCACAACGGCCATCATTACCGGCTGGTCGCCAGCCGCGGCATGCGTGCCGAGCCGCAATGGGCATGGCCTGCCAGCAGCGCCTCCGGTTGGACATCGCAAGCGACAACGCGACTGTTTGCATCGGCTGGAAGTGCCCGATTCGAGCAAAGCAGCGCGCGATCCCGCCGCCGCGGCGGCGGGCGCCCGGCCGCATGGTGCGGCTGGGAGATGCGACGCCTCGTCGGCGCGGATCCGGGTCCGTCGTTCAATCTCGCACGCAACTGGACGCGTTGGGGCCGGGCGGGAGCGGCAGGAATAGGAGCGGTGGTTGTTTGGCCGCACCATGTCGGAAAGATTGTCGGCAAAGAAAACGGCGAATGGATCATCGAGTCGGGCAATGACGGTCATGCGCTACGCACGCGGCCCCGCTCGATTGCCGGCGCGATTGCCATCAGGTGGGGCTGATCATCTGGGGTTGGCCTACCGCCAAATAAAAAAGGGCTGCCCCTTGCGGGCAGCCCCTCTGCAAGTCCGCTTGGCGGCTTTATGTTACTGCCGCGCGCTGCGTTCGACGGGAGGCGCGGTTTCTGGTTATTCCACTCCCTCCCGGCCAATCGGCACATAGCGGAAGGCGGCGCGCCGCATTTCATCGCTGCGATAGATATTGCGCAGGTCGACAATCACCGGCTGCGCCATGACGGCCCTGAGGCGGGCCAGATCGAGCGCGCGAAACTGCTCCCATTCGGTCGCAATCACCAGCGCGTCGGCGCCTTCCGCGGCCGTATAGGCGCTCTGGCAATACTGCACGTCGGGCAGAAGCGGCTTGGCCTGTTCCATGCCGGCAGGGTCGTAACCGCGCACGCTGGCGCCGAGATCGTGTAGCGCCGTGATCAGCGGGATCGCCGGTGAATCGCGGGTATCGTCCGTATTCGGCTTGAAGGTCAGGCCGAGGACGGCGATCGTCTTGCCGCGCACCGAGCCGCCGAGCGCCACGACCACCTTGCGCGCCATCGCGCGCTTACGCTGTTCGTTGACCGCCGCGACGGTCTCAACGAGGCGCAAAGGCACGCCGTGATCGTGCGCCGTCTTGATCAAGGCGCTGGTGTCCTTGGGAAAGCACGAGCCGCCGAAGCCGGGTCCGGGGTGAAGGAATTTTCCGCCGATCCGATTATCGAGCCCCATGCCGCGGGCGACTTCCTGCACGTCGGCGCCAACCTGCTCGCACAGATCGGCTATCTCATTGATGAAAGTGATCTTGGTCGCAAGAAACGCATTGGACGCATATTTGATCAGCTCGGCGGTGCGCCGGCTGACATAAATGATCGGCGGGGCGTTCAAGTAGAGCGGCCGATAAATTTCGGCGAGCACGCCGCGCGCGCGCTCATCCTCGGTGCCGACCACGATGCGATCGGGATGCTTGAAATCCCGGATCGCGGCGCCCTCGCGCAGGAATTCCGGATTAGAGACCACTTGAATATCGGCGTCCGGCCGCTGCTCGCGTAAAATGTTTTCGATCTCATCGCCGGTGCCGACCGGCACCGTCGATTTGGTGATGACGACGGCGGTGCCGGCAAGCGAAGGGGCGATCTCACGCACCGCCTGATAGACAAAGCTCAAATCGGCGTGGCCGTCACCACGACGCGACGGCGTGCCGACGGCGATAAAGACGACATCGGCCTCGCCGATGCGGGATGCCTTCGCGGCGAATTCAAGCCGGCCCTGCCGCATGTTGGACTCGACCAATTCGGCCAAACCCGGCTCAAAAATCGGGATCTCGCCGCGCTCGAGCGCCGCGATCTTCGCCGCATCTTTGTCAATACAAGTGACCTGATGACCAAAGTCGGCGAAGCAGGCGCTTGACACGAGACCAACGTAGCCGGCGCCCATCATGCTCACGCGCATTGTCGTTTCCTATTTGCTGTCAGATTCGATCGGGCCCGGTGGCCGGCGGCGAGGCGCCTTCCAATTGGTCGAGAGGAGCCGCCGGGGCGCTCTTTGCGCTGCCGCGCATTAGCGACAGCCAGCGGCGGCCGAACAGCGCGAGCACCAGCCCGCCATAAACCAACCCGCCGAGCAGCATCAACAATGCCAGTTCCGATTCGTCGCGAAACTTGGACCACGAGGATAACAGCTCCGTGACAAGCGGGGCGGCAACCGCCAAGACCACAGCGAGCGCGAGCGCGGCCGCGGCGAGCTTGATGAGCGACCTGCCCAATTCCGCGTCGGGGGCGATGAGCCGCGCCCGAGCGGCGAAGTAGAGCACCAAAATAAAATTAAGCCATGCTCCGATCGAGGTAGCAAGCGCGAGTCCCACTTGCGCCAGTGGGAACATCAGCGCGAGTTTGCAAACGATGTTGACGGCCGTTCCGATCAATGCCGCCTTGACCGGCGTCGCAGTGTCGCCGCGCGCGAGAAACGGCGCCACGACGCTGCGGATAAGGATGAAGGGAATAAGCCCGACCGTATAAGCCACGAGCGTCAGCGCCGCCGCATGCGCGTCGGCGGCGGTGAAGGCGCCGCGCATGAACAAAGCGCGCATGATCAGCCCCGGAACGGTCAGGAAGGCGGCGACACAGGGCAGGGCCAGCAGCAGCGCAAATTCAATGGCGCGATTCTGCGCCGAGCGCGCGCCGGTCTCATCACCCGAAGCGAGCCGCTGCGTCATTTCCGGCACCAGCACGGTGCCAACGGCGATTCCGATCACCCCGATCGGCAGCTGATCGATACGATCGGCGTAGTACAGTGCCGAGATTGCGCCGGCCGACAGGAAGCTTGCGATGATGGTGTCGGCAAACAGCGCGAGCTGCGTGCCTGCCGAGCCGAGCGTGGCGGGAAGCAGCGCCTTGAAGAAGCGTCGAACATCTTTGTCCCAGTGTGGCGCGCGGAACCAGGTGATGGCGCCGGCATAGAGGCTATCGCCGCCGACCAGAACGGCCTGCAGAATGCCGGAAATCAGCACCCCCCAAGCCGCAGCATAGCCCGCGCCTGGAAACCAAAACGCAAGCGCAAGCGTCGCCATCATGGTGAGATTGAGAAGGATCGGCGCCGCGGCCGCAGCCGCGAAGCGATGCAGCGCGTTGAGAATGCCGCTCCACAAGGTCACCAGCGTGATCAGCAGCAGGTACGGAAACGTGATCCGGGTTAACGAAACCGCAAGCGCGAATTGCTGCGGCTCACGCGAGAAGCCCGGCGCCAGCAATTCAATCGCCTGCGGCGTGAACACGAGTGCCAGCGCCAGCAGGACGACCTGCGAGGCAAAAAGCAATGTGAAGATCCGGTCGCCGAACCGGTTCGCCGCGGCGGCGCCATCTTGGGTGCGGATACGCGCATAGGCGGGAATGAAAGCCGCGTTGAAGGCGCCCTCTGCGAAGATCGCGCGAAAATGATTTGGCAGCCGGAACGCAACAAAGAATGCATCGGCAACCGGACCCGCGCCGATCATTGCCGCGAGCATGATGTCGCGGAGAAAACCGGTGAGGCGGGAGGCGAGAGTATAGCCGCCTACCGTGAGAATCTTGCCGATCATTGAGAACTGTTCACGCCGCCACGCCTGCCCCCGAATCGGACGCTCGGGCGCGGTTTAATGGCTGCTGCCGTCTAGATTGCGGCGCACGGCATCGATGATCCGATCTTGCACCGGCGGTTCGAGATAAGCGTGCATCGGCAGACTGAGTACCTCGTCGGCCAATCGGTCGCTCACCGGTACGCCACCCTCGGCTAGCGGGAAGTGCTTGTAAGCCGGCTGGCGATGCAGCGGCTTTGCGTAATAGACCGCGGTCGGGATGCCTTCGGTTTTAAGCGCGGCCGCTATTCGATCGCGCCGGCCCGCTTTGAGCCGCACCGTATATTGCGCCCAGACCGAGGTCGATTGATTGCCGATCCGCGGCACGATGGCGATGTCGGCGAGAGCGTCCGAGTAGCGCGCAGCGATGCGATTGCGCGCTGCGATCTCGTCGGGGAAGATTTTCAGTTTCTCGATCAAGACCGCGGCTTGAATGGTATCGAGCCGCCCGGTAATGCCGATGCGCGCGGCCTCGGAGCGATCGACGCCCTCGCCGTGCAGCCGGATGCTCTTGATGCGCGCCGCCAAGGCATCGTCATCGGTGAAAACCGCGCCGCCGTCGCCATAGCAGCCAAGCGGCTTGGCCGGAAAAAAGCTCGTTGCGGTGACCGTCGCCATAGTGCCCAGCGGCCTGCCACGATAGCTTGCGCCGAATGCTTGCGCCGCGTCGTCGAGCACCAAAAGGCGGTGGGTATCGGCAATCGCGGCGATCGCATCGTGATCGGCCGGCAGGCCAAACAGATCGACCGGGTTAATGGCGCGAGGGTTAAGCCCCAGCCGTTTCGCGGTGGCAACGGCTCGCTCGCAGCTTGCCGGGTTGAGATTGAACGTGTCGGGAAGCACGTCGGCGATAATCGGCGTCGCGCCAAGCAGCGCAACCATTTCCGCCGTCGCATGATAAGTGAAGGACGGGCAGATCACCGCGTCACCGGGGCCGATCTGCCAAGCCATTAACACAAGAAGCAGCGCATCGGTCCCGCTGGCGCAACCGATCGCATGGCGCGCGCCACAGAATGCCGCAAGCTCGGCCTCAAGCACGTGCACTTCGGGGCCTTGGATGAATTGGCAGTGCGCCAGCACGCGCGCCACGGCGTCGTCGATAGCGCGGCCAAGACGGCGGCGTTGAGCGGCCACATCGATGAATGGAATCGGTCGCTCTTCAACCCGCGCGTGTTGATTCATGTTCGGCCTTGAAAATGCTTCTTATCGAGCCTGGCAAAATACAAGTTAACCGACCACGCGCCGCGGCGCCTGACGTTGTGCCACAACGGTACGCACTGACCGTGCATCGAGGCAACGGATCGCAATCTCGAGGCTGGCGACCGCCTCTTCGCCGGTCACCGCCGGCG
>DASZCJ010000526.1:0-6239 GCA_035943155.1 Xanthobacteraceae bacterium
CGCCGGCGGCAGTAACGCGGCCCTCGTCGAGCCGCACCACATCGGTCGCGATTTGACGCACCTCCGCAGCGATATGGCTGACATAAACCATCGGAATGCCGCCCTCATCGCGCAGGCGCACCAGATAAGGCAGAATTTCGCCCTTGTGACCAGCGTCGAGCGAGGCGAGCGGCTCATCGAGCAACAACAGCCGTGGGCGCATCAGCAAAGCGCGGCCAATGGCGACGCGCTGGCGTTCGCCGCCCGAGAGCATGCGTGGCCGGCGATGGAGCAGATGCGCAATGCCGAGCAAGGCGACGATACGCTCGAATTCGCCCGTGTCGCGAGGCCGTCGGCTCATGCGCCGCCCATAATCGAGGTTTTGGCGCACGTTAAAATGCGGGAACAGCCGGCCTTCTTGAAACACGTAGCCGATGCAACGCCGATGCGGCGGCAGATTGATGCTCTTGTCTGCTTCGAACAAAGTGGTGTCGTCGAGCGTGATGAAGCCGCGATCCGGCGTCAGCAAGCCGGCGATCATATTGACGACCGAGGTTTTCCCGGCTCCCGATGGTCCGAACAATGCGGTAGCGCCGCCAGCGGCCTTAAATCGCACGGCGAGGTGCAAAGCGCCGAGCTGTTTTTGCACGTCTATCGCCAGCACGATCACTCCCCATGAAAGCGCGTGGTGGCGCGCCGGCCGAGCCATTCGGCGGCGATCAGCGCGGCGAGCGACAGCACGATCGCAACGAGCACAAGCCGGCCTGCCGCTGCGTCGCCCTGGGGAATTTGCAGGAACGTGTAGATCGCAGCCGAAATCGTTTGCGTCTCGCCCGGAATGTTGGAGACAAATGTGATGGTGGCGCCAAACTCGCCAAGCGCGCGGGCAAAACACAACAGCACGCCGGCGATGATGCCAGGCAGCGCGAGCGGCAGCGTGACGGTAGCGAACACCAGGACCGCATTGGCGCCCAAAGTCGCCGCCGCGTGTTCGAGCCGCCGGTCGATTGTTTCGAGCGCGAGCCGGATTGGCCGCACCAGCAACGGAAATCCCATGACGCCCGACGCCAGCGCCGCGCCAGTCCAGCGGAACGCGAGGACGATTCCGAAATGATCGTAGAGAAAGGCGCCGACCGGTCCCTTGCGGCCAAACCAGATGAGCAGAAGGTAACCCGTGACAACCGGCGGCAGAACCAACGGCAAATGAACAATACCGTCCAGCACGGTCTTGCCCCAGAACTTGCCGCGCGCCAACAGCCAGCCGATCGCGACGCCGAACGGCAGCGCCCATGCGGTCGCGACCAATGCGATGCGCAGCGACAATGCGACCGCGGTCCATTCGGCGGGAGAAAGCTCAAGCATCGCTAGTGTCCTGATTTCCACCGCACTAAGCCGCTCACGAACTCGGCTTGATCAGAAAGCTAAAGCCGAAGCGCTCGAAGATCGATCGCGCCGCAACAGCGCGCAGGAAATCAAGATAGAGCTTGGCCACTGGCTTTGCGTTGGCGGTTGCCGCGGCCGGATAGACGATCGGGTCGTGTGAGTCGTCAGGAAACACGCCGATGATTTTCACTGCCGGCTCGACCTTGGCGTCGGTCGCGTAGACGATGCCGAGCGGCGCCTCGCCGCGCGCGACAAGGACCAGCGCGGCGCGCGCATTGCCGACCATCGCCAGCTTCGGCGCGACCGAATCCCATAAGCCGAGCTTCGCCAATGCGGCCTTGGCATAGAGTCCGACCGGCACGGCGCGCGCATCGCCGGTTGCGATCCGGCCGTCGCCGGCGAGCTTGGCGAGATCGAGGCCGGGATTAATCGTGACATTGCCGAGCTTGGAGTCTTTGCCGGCAATCAAAACGAGTTTGTTGCCGAGCAAATTGACGCGCGTGGAGTCGTCGATCAATTTCCGCTGTGAACCGTAATCCATCCATTGCCGATCGGCGGAAATGTAAACGTCCGCCGGCGCGCCCTGTTCGATCTGCTTCATCAGCGCCGAGCTCGCGTCATAGCTGACGACGACAGTGATCCCACTTTCCCTGGCGAAGGCGGAATCGACCTCGTCGAGCGCGTTCTTCATCGATGCGGCGGCGAAGACCAGGATGGATTTGTCTGCTGATTTCTCTTGCGCTTTCTCTTGTGGCTTTTCTTGCGCCTGCACGGCAAACGGCAAGACGGCGACCGCGAAAGCGGCAAGCGCCGCAATAAAACTGCTTCCCTGCGTCACGACGATCTCCAATGCGAATTACGCGCGCACCAACGCGCCATCACGCGAATGCTGGCAAGGATTGCGCCGCTTTGCGGGAACCGTCGTTCCAGGCTGTGATCCGGCGCGCGCCCGGCGCGCCGTGCGCCGCGCAGCGATGATAGTGCCGTCGCACAGAGCGGACAAGCGGCGGCGGATTCTGGTCGCCGACCTCTTTCCACTACGGCGGACGCTGCTATGTTGCCGGCGAATGTCGGACGTATGCCGCGAGGCGAAAGCAGTGAGCCAAGAGCAGACAATCGGGCAGCCCATCGACGGCGCGTACGACTACATCATCGTCGGCGCGGGCTCGGCCGGCTGCTTGCTTGCCAACCGGCTGTCCGCCGATCCCGCAAAGCGCGTGCTCATCCTCGAAGCCGGCGGCAATGACAATTGGATCTGGTTTCACATTCCGGTCGGCTATCTGTTCGCAATCGGCAATCCGCGCTCGGACTGGTGTTTCAAGACCGAGCCGGAGCAGGGATTAAACGGCCGCAGCCTCAATTATCCGCGCGGTAAGGTGATCGGCGGCTCATCGGCGATCAACGCCATGATCTATATGCGCGGCCAGGCCGCGGACTATGACCACTGGCGGCAGCTCGGTTTGGCCGGCTGGGCGTGGGATGACGTGCTCCCGTTCTTCCGGCGTCACGAAAATCATTTCATGGGCGAAAGCGCGGCCCATGCCAGCGGCGGCGAATGGCACATCGAGGCGCCGCGGGTGCGCTGGGATCTGTTGGATGCGTTCCGCACCGCCGCCGAACAGGCCGGCATCAAATCCATTGCCGATTTCAATTGCGGCGACAACGAAGGCTGCTGCGACTTCCACGTCAATCAAAAGCGCGGCCGACGCGTATCGACGGCGCGCGCATTTCTCAAGCCGGCACTCAAGCGCCCCAATCTGCGGCTCGAGACCGGCTGCCTGGTCGAGGGCCTAATCTTCGAGGGCCGGCGCGCCGTCGGCGTGCGCTGGCGGCAAGGAGTAAGCGGCGTTATGCGTAGCGCACGCTGTCGTGGCGAGGTCGTGCTCGCCGCCGGCGCGATCGGTTCGCCGCAGATCCTGATGCTGTCCGGCATCGGACCGGCCGAGCATTTGCGCCACCATGACATCGACGTCGTGCTCGATCGTCCGGGCGTCGGCGCGAACCTGCAGGATCATCTGCAGCTGCGCATGATCTTTAAAGTTCAGGGCATCGCCACGCTCAACGAGCGCTATCATGCGCCGCTCGGCTTTGCCCGCATGCTGGCCGAATACGCGCTATTGCGGCGCGGTCCGTTGACGATGGCGCCGTCGCAGCTTGGCCTGTTCACCCGCTCAGATCGCGATCAGGCACGCGCCAATCTGCAGTATCACATTCAACCGCTGTCGCTCGACCGCTTCGGCGAACCGCTGCACAAATTCCCGGCGTTTACCGCGAGCGTCTGTAATCTGCAGCCGACCAGCCGCGGCAGTGTGCGGCTGCGCTCGCGCGACGCCGCCGCGGCTCCGATCATCGCGCCGAAATATCTCTCGACCGAGGAGGATCGCCGCATTGCCGCGAGCGCGATCCGGCTTACGCGCAAGATCGCGGCGCAGCCGGCGCTGGCGCCGTTTTATCCCGACGAATATCTGCCCGGCGCCAGTGTCCGCGACGACGACGAAGCGGCTCTGGTCAAGGCCGCCGGCGATATTGGCACCACGATCTTCCATCCAGTCGGCACCGCGAAAATGGGACTGTCCAGCGATCCGCTGACCGTGGTCGATGACCGGCTGCGTGTGACCGGGATCGATCGGCTTCGCGTGATCGACGCATCGGTGATGCCGACCATCACGTCCGGCAATACCAATGCGCCGACCATGATGATCGCCGAAAAGGGCGCCGCGCTGTTGGCCGCGGACGCCAAGGCTTTGGCAGCATGAACGCGGTAGCAGCATGAACCCGGCGGCGCGCGTTAAGGCTATATTGTTCGATCCGGTCGCTGCCTGGGCCGTGATCGAAAAAGACGTCGGCGATCCGGCTTACGTGCTGAGCCGCTACGTGGTGTTGCTGGCGCTTATCCCAGCGCTGGCAAGCTTTGTCGGCGCGACGCTGATCGGCGTGATCGCGCCCGGCGGCGGCGTAATTCGCGCCGGCCTTCTCGACGGACTGTTCGGCACGCTCTTCAGCTACGCCATGAGCTGCGCCATGGTGCTCGTCCTCGGGCTCATCATCCATCTTTTGGCGCCGAACTTCGGCGGCCGCCGCGATTTCGCGGACGCGTTCAAGCTCGCGGTCTATTCGTGCACGCCAATGTGGCTCGCCGGAATTTTTCTCATTCTTCCGGGATTGCGCTTTCTGCTGCTCACCGGCTGTTACAGCATTTATCTGCTCTGGCTCGGCATCCCGCGCCTAATGAAAGTGCCCGAACAACGCGCTACTAATTTCGCCGCCGTGATTGTCGTTTGCGCCGGCGCAATGCTCTATGCCATCGCGCTCGCGCAACGCATGCTGTTCGGCACGCCGGGGATTTAGCGGTTTTACACGTTTCCCGGACGCGAACTTAACAAACACAGCGCTTGTAACGATCCCGGGTCTGCAGCGCACCATTCCATGTTGCGCTGCGCCCGGGAAAAACCTCACGGTGCTTCGACGATACGTTTGCAAGCCTCCGGCAAGCCGGACAACGTCAATGGCGGTTTTGGCTTGGGCGGGAAGAGCGGCGGAATTGGATGCAGCGTCGATTCCTTGAACCAGAAGTCGAGTTCCTGACCGCAGCCATCGCTCGCCTCGGGCGGCGGTTGCGGCTTGCATTCGGGACTGTCGGCCGGACAGGCAATGCGGACATGAAAATGCTCGGCGTGGCCCCACCACGGCCGCACCTTGAATAGCCAATCGCGATCCCCTCCCGCCTCGCGGCACAGCGCTTTCTTGATCGCCGCATTGACGAAAATGCGGGTCACGGCCGCATCCTGCGCCGCAGTGCGGATGAGTTCGGTGTAGGTATGCGCCCACACCTTCGGATCGACGTCGAGCAGATCCGGGGCCACGACATTGGTCGCCGATGCGAATTCGCGCTCCTCACGGCTTTGCAGGTGATCCGGCATCGGCGTGAACCAGATATCGACATCGAGCCCGACCTGATGGCTGCTATGGCCACTCAGCATCGGCCCGCCGCGCGGCTGCGCCATATCGCCGACCAGAAGCCCGTTCCAACCGACTTTTTTGGCGTTATGGCCGAGCCGCTTGATGAATTGGACGAGATGCGGATTGCCCCAATTGCGGTTGCGCGACAGCCGCATCACTTGCCACGAGGGCCCCTCGGTCGGCAGCGGCACGGCGCCGGCGAGGCAGCCGTCCGAATAGGTGCCGATCGAATGCGGCGGACCGGGGAATGGCGTCGGCTTGCGCGCGAAAAACTCCTTGGCCGGCGTCGCGGCGTCCGCATGTTGCAGCGGCGGCAGCGGCTCGGGATTGAGCGAGCCGGGCGGCGTCGGATCGGGCGAAGGGTTTTGCGCGGGCTTGTCCTGCGCGGCGACAGAGCCGACCGCGACAAGGAGGACAAGAAGACAGCGCAGCGTGGCGAGCATCAGCGAGACTTTTTTTGGCGCACGGTTTCTTTGCGCACGGTCGCCGCGGTGGCGGCTTTTTTGACGCGATAGGCGACGGCGCGCGAGCGGCGGCGATACGCTGCCGCGAGTCGCTCCTGCTGTCCAGACGCAAACAAGTCGTTATCCGCATCTGCGAGTTGCAGGAGCCGCTGTTCGGTTGTCGTATGCGGCTCGATCGAACCGTCGTAGAGGATGTGACCGATGCTCGCACCACGCGCGGCGAGCGCGCGCGCCACCAGAAGACAGCGATGGCAATCGAGCGGCTCGCGCTCGGAACACATTAGACACAGGCGATGCCGCGCGGCGTCGTGCAGCAAACGTTCAAGCCCGGCCTGGAAGCTTCCCTGTCGCGCCATCGCATCGTAATCAGCGATTTTGTAATCGGCGGCGCCCTCGCAATAGAGCGCCGGGTCGCGCGGCCGGCCGCCGAGTTCTTCGCCGAAGAACAAGTAG
>DASZCJ010000527.1:0-2309 GCA_035943155.1 Xanthobacteraceae bacterium
GATTGGTTTCAACGCACCGACTGCCGGACCGCTCTCGGCCGCGGACAACCTTGCAAAGATCGTGGTTGGCGGCGAGGCGATGGGCTTCGACTATGCGACGTTCAGCGACCATGTCGTGATCCCGACCGCGATTGCGGCCGAATATCCCTACAGCGCCTCCGGGGAGTTCCCCAGCGGCACCCGCGGCGAGCGGCACGAACAGCTGACGGAGATCGCCTGGATCGCCGCGAAAACGACGCGCCTGCGTCTCGTGACCTCCGTCATGGTGGTCCCGCACCGGCCGGCCGTATTGACCGCCAAGATTCTCTCGACCATCGACGTGCTCTCGGGTGGCCGGCTGACGCTCGGTATCGGTGCGGGCTGGATGCGCGAGGAGTTCGAGGCCATCGACGCGCCGGACTTCGATGCACGTGGAACGGTAACCGACGAATATGTACGCGCCTTCGTTGAGCTCTGGACGAAGGACGCGCCGAAGTTCGACGGCAAGCATGTCCGATTTTCCAATATCGGCTTCGACCCGAAGCCCGTGCAGAAGCCGCATCCGCCGATCTGGGTCGGAGGCGAGAGCGGTCCGGCGCTGCGACGAACTGCCCGCATCGGCGATGCGTGGTATCCGATCGGTACCAACCCGAAGAATCCGCTGGATAGCTTGACACGATATAAGATCCAGGTGTCGCGCCTGCGCAAGATGACCGCCGAAGCGGGTCGCGATCCTAACATTACAGTTGCTTCTTTGGGAAATGTCTGAATCCATGGGCAACCATGATTCGGAGGTCGTGGACGCAAGCAGCGTCGATTGAGGAGACGCTTGCGTTGTGGGCGGCGTCGCTTCGAGAGATCAAGAAACGGATACGTCCGTTGTTCACGCAAGAGCGTGTGGCGACGAATGCGGGCCTGTTCCTGGAAGGTCTGCTCGGAGATGAGCAGCGCAAGACCGGTTGGAAGCGGGCGGAGGCGGCTGGCGATCCTGGCCCATGGCGGCAGCAAGCAATTCTGGGGCGTGGGGATTGGGAGGCTGATGCCCTGCGCGATATTGTGCGCGACTATGTCATCGAGCATTTGGCGGATGACGATGCAGTGCTGGTGATCGACGAGACCGGCTTTCTCAAACAGGGCAAGGCGTCGTGCGGAGTGGCGCGGCAATACACGGGTTCGGCAGGCAAGATTACGAACTGCCAGATCGGAGTCTTCGCCACCTACGTTTCGCGCCATGGTCATGCGTTCATCGACCGCGCGCTGTATCTTCCGAAGGAATGGGCCGCCGATCCGGATCGCCTGGAAGCCGCATACGTGCCCCCCGATGCCGGCTTTGCGACCAAACCGAAGCTCGCGACGAGGATGATCGCACGGGCGATAGCCGCGTCTGTACCATTCAAGTGGGTTGCCGGTGATACGGTCTACGGTGTTGGCGACATCGAACAGCAACTACGTCGGGCAGGCAAAGGCTACGTGCTTGGGGTCAGCAGCGCTCATGGGTTTCGATCCTGGGGCAAACGACCGCCGGTCGCCGGTACGGCCGCAGACATCGCCCGGACGCGGCGCTCATCCGACTGGAAGCGCCTGTCGGCGGGAGCCGGAACCAAAGGACCGCGGCTGCACGATTGGTGTTATCTCGAATTGGCCGACCTCGAGGCCGAGCCATTCAACAGTGCAAATGATGGTTTGTGGACGCGCGGTCTACTGATCCGTCGTCGCATCGCCGATGGTGACCTCGCCTTCTTCACCACCTGGTGCCCAGCGGGAACATCCATTGAAACGCTGGTCGCGGTCGAAGGCCATCGATGGGCGATCGAGGACAGCTTTGAAACCGCGAAAAACGAGTTCGGGCTCGATCACAACGAGAGCAGATCCTGGCATGGCTGGCACCGTCATGTCTCCCTGGTGATGCTCGCCTTCGCCATGATGGCCGCGATCCGGCATCGCGCTAACCCGCCACCGCCCAAAAAAACAAAACGACGCCCCCCGGCAAAACCCAAAACATTACCACGCCGCCACTGATCCGTTGGTCAATCCAGGAAATCCGCCGCATTGCCATCAGACTCGCTCGAAAGCGTATACAACCCGCACACATCATCGCATGGTCTTGCTGGCGTAGAGCTCACCAAGCCGCCGCTCAACGCGCTCACTTCAAATCAAAGCAACTGTAATGCTAGTGCAGCCTGAACACGCCGTCGACGGCGCGCAGTTCGGCAGGCTTGATCAGCTTGGAATGCGCAACGGTGACGGAGAACAGCGGTCCCTCGAGCTTCTGCTGCCAGAACGAGAGAAAATCCTTCAGCGCCGGGAAATTCGGAAACAGATCATAGTTC
>DASZCJ010000528.1:0-7738 GCA_035943155.1 Xanthobacteraceae bacterium
CGGCGAAGGATCACGCCCGGCGCCACGGCTTTTTTGCCGGCCCATTTATCAGACTGACATTCAATACCGTGCTAAAGAAGCGCGCCTACAACCCAAGGATAGCATAACCGAATAGTGGCGCAGTCTCAGTTCGGGCAAGGCGAAGTTCGAATTGTGGCTGCATAAATCAGTATTGACGGTCCGCCGCCGACATGAACGACGATATTCCTTTCGACAAGAGTTTTAGCCTCGAGCCCGATCAGGTCCAAGAAGTGGCGCCCGGCGTGCGCGCGATTGTGGCCGATAACCCAGGCCCGTTCACGTTCAAAGGTACAATCAGCTACATCGTCGGGCGCGGCCAAGTGGCGATTATCGATCCTGGCCCCGACGACGTCGGGCATGTCGCGGCGCTGCTTGATGCAGTGCGTGACGAAACCGTCACGCATATCTTTGTTACTCACACGCACCGCGATCACTCGCCTGCCGCAGCTAAGATCAAGGATGCGACCGGCGCCAAAGTATTGGCGCAGGGACCGCATCGGCCGGCGCGTCCGCTGCATACCGGCGAAATCCGCAGGCTCGATGCCTCCGTCGACCTCGATTTTCGTCCCGACATTACGCTCGCCGACGGCGAGATCGTGAACGGCAAGGGCTGGAAGTTGCAAGCGGTGGCAACGCCCGGGCACACCGCCAATCACATGGCGTACGCTTTTAAGGAAGCCGATCTGCTGTTCGCCGGCGACCATGTCATGGCGTGGTCGACCACAATCGTGGCGCCGCCCGACGGCGCGATGAGCGACTATATGGCTTCCTTGCATAAATTGGCGGAGCGCAATGAGCCGCTCTACTTGTCGGGGCACGGCGCACCGGTTCGCGATGCGCCGCGCTATGTGCAATATCTGATCCGCCATCGCCAAGCGCGCGAGGCGTCGATCTTGCATCGCCTCGGCAAAGGCGCGGCCGACATCCCGACCATTGTCAGAGCGGTCTATATAGGGCTCGATCCGCGGTTGTTCGGCGCCGCCGCACTCTCGGTGTTGGCGCATTTGGAAGAGCTTGTCGCCCGCGGCACCGTCGTCACCGAAGGACCGGCTTCAATTGGCGGAATCTATCGCTTGGCCTGATTGGCCTTGCCTGCGGGCTTCGGCGGCGGCGCTGATTTTTTCTGGGGCGGCGGGGTAGAGAGCACGTCGTCGATGTCCTCGATCAAGCTGCGCACCCGCTTGGCATTGGTGCCGAGGTCGTGGCGGCCGTAACGCGACGCCGAACGCACGTCGATCCGGGCGCCATCGATTGTCGGCCGGATTCGCACTACGACGTCATCGCGGAATCCAAGGATCGGCGTGCGCGCCACCGCCTCGATGATGCCATCGCGTACCGCGCTTGATTGGGGGGCGCGAGCGTCGATCACCCGCGGCAAGGGGCCCTGCGGCGGGCGCGCATCGACCACACGCCATTTGCGTTTTGCGATCACCTTCATGGCGGCGGCAAAGGCATCCTGTGGGGTTACGGTGGTGTCGTCCGGCTCAATGTCGGAATACGCGGCATGTTGCTGCTCGGCGGTGTAAAGGCCGGCATAAGTCACTGGATTGGCGTCGCGGGGCCGCAATCGCGCGATGGCGTCGAATTGCGGCGGATCAATGGGATCGGTGGTAATGTCATAGATCGCCGGCAGTCGCGACGCCCTGATGCCGAGATAGGCGGGATAGGCAATGAGCGCAGCTCCGATGAGCAGCCCCGTCACCGCTTGGCGCCCGCCGCCAATACCTTGCCGCCAGATAACGATACCCGCGGCAAAGGCGAGCAAGATCGCGAGGCAAGCCAACATCAAGGCGCCGGCGAGCGTCGAGAGCGCCGGTACAATCTCAAGCGCGCCGGAGCGTACAATAATGACAGCGATGAAAGTCGCCGCGAGCGAAAATAGCGCGATGCGGCGTGACCAGATGGCAAGCCGCGAAATCGATGTCTCCGTGAACAGTTGTCGTCGCATCAGACCGTTTTCACCAAAGCGTGCCCGCGTCCTGCCGGAACGGCCGCTCGGGCCGCCACAGCCATTATATTTGCCGGCGCAGCGTTCGTCTTTGCTTAAAGCGCAAGCCGGTGACGGCGTGCATCAGTCATCGAGAAGAGTATCGATCTCGGCCTGAATGCTTTCGCCGGGCGTGCAGCGGTGGCCGGCGCCTGCGGCCAAGAGGGCGCGTGCTTGTTCGGCGGTCTCGGCTTCCACGCACCACTCTTCAAGCCGCGTGACTACCATCCTGGCGTGGAATAGCCGGGGTTTTGTCTCCGGGGCGGTCTGCGGGGCCGTTTGCGGCGCGGTTCTGGGCGCGCGCAATAATGCGTTTCTTGTCGGCATGGTTGTTGCGTCCGAATCAGCGGATCGCACGATTTTAAACGCTCAGCGGATGCGAACAAAGAAGAAACATTCGAAACCGAGGTTCCCTTGTGGAACGTGAGTTCCCCAAATATCGTTGAGTCAGCGTTCCTCAATGTGGAGTGTGATCGTGGCCCCGCGCGCGTATTGGAAGGGTTACCTCAAACTGTCGCTCGTTTCCTGCCCTATCGCATTGTTTCCGGCGACTTCCGAGCGGGAAAAGATCAGCTTTCACCAGATCAATAAGGAAACCGGCAATCGCATCCGGTACAGGAAAGTTGATGCCGAAACCGGCGACGAGGTGGATAACGCCGACATTGTAAAGGGCTATGAGGTGGCGAAAGGCGAATATATCGAGCTTGAGCCAGATGAGCTCGAGGCCGTCGCCATCGAAAGCAAGCGCATCATCGACATCGAGGAGTTTGTCCCGCGCCAGGAAATCGACGAGCTCTATATGCGCGATCCTTATTATATCGTGCCCGACGGCGAGGTCGGTCAGCAGGCTTTCGCCGTCATTCGCGAGGCCATTCGCAAAGAGGGCATGGTGGCGTTGGCCAAAGTGGTATTCACGTCCCGTGAGCACATCATCGCGCTCGAAGCGCGCGGCAAAGGAATGCTTGGCGTGACCCTGCGCTATCCTTATGAGGTGCGCAACGAAGAGGAATATTTCGACACGATCGAGAACGAGAAGATCCCTAAGGACATGATCGATCTCGCGATCCATATCGTGGAAACCAAGACCGGACACTTCAAGCCACAACAATTTAAGGACCAATACGAGGACGCGCTGAAGGACTTGCTGCGGCGTAAGCAAAAAGGCGAGAAGATCGAACGGCCGAAGGAGCGCGCACCGTCAAACGTTATCAATCTCATGGACGCGCTGCGGCAGAGCGTTAAAGCCGGCGGTGGCGGCGGCGCGCGCCGCGCTTCATCGCGATCCGCCTCATCGCGATCAAGTGGGCGCACAGCCAGGAAGCCGGCGCGCGCGCATGCCCGCCATAAGAAGGCCGGCTGATGCCTGGCAAGCGCGTGCAATTCGACGAGGAGACTTGGCGGCAGATCGACCTTCTCGGCCGCGATCAGATGAAGGACTTTCAGGAGCTCACCGACGAGGCTTTTCGGGATCTTCTGAAAAAACATGGCCGGCCGGTAGACTTGAAAGATGCGCTTCGGCGCAGTGCCGGCGTGTCCGCGACAATTCATCGTCTCACAACGAAGAAAACTGGCAAGTCGCGGCGCAAATAGCCGCCTATTTCGCGATCGCCCCAATAAGCTCGGTAAGCGCATCGGCCATTGCGCGCTCCTGAATTGCGTCGCGGCCAATCTCGCCATAGCGTTTTTCGATTTGGATCGGCTGCGCATTCGAAGCCGCCAAGGCGATACAGACGAGCCCGACTGGATTGCCGTCTTCGTCCGGTTCGGGTCCAGCCACGCCGGTGATGGCAACCGCGATATTGGCGGGCGAGCGCGCCAAAGCGCCCTCGGCCATCGCGACCGCGACATCGCCGCATACCGCGCTTTTTTGCCTCAGCAGCTCTGCCGACACGCCAAGCGCTCTGGTCTTATTGTCTTTCGTGTAAGTAACGAATCCGCCGTGCAAGCGCTCGCTGGCGCCCGGCGCTTCGGAGAGCAATGCAGCGAGCTTGCCCGCCGTGCACGATTCCGCTGTCACCACTGACCAGCCTTTGGCCTTGGCGGCATCGAGGGTTCGCTCGGCGAGATCGGCAAGTCTTTTGCTGAAGGCCATTTTTGCTGCAAATAATTTTTCCGACACATCAAACGCTAGTGTGATGCGGCGAGGCGCCATAATGGATAGCCGTACCAGGCGCTCAACAGCGCGCCGATCGCGATGACGGCAAGCACAACGGCGGTCGTTGGCGACTGCACGGCCCGGCCGGCAGCGACATAAGTGTCAAGCGCAATGGCGAACGCCAGCGGCAAAGGCGCCGCGATCACAAACCAAGATCCCACCTTGAGAAACTGCGGATCGTCCTCGCCGTTAAACGCAATGCGATGCAGCGATGCCGGCGCCATAAGAAATAAAACGGCAAGACCCAAACAACACAAGGCCGCCGCATGAGCAAATTTGGATTCCGACGGCAGATCCGAAAACGTCTTGGTCAAGGTCACGGTCAACTGAAAACCGAGAAGCGCCTGTGCGCCCGGAATAATTAGCCGTGCCTCGGTGAGAAGTTGATCGACCTTGATGGGAAGCGGTGTGGCTTCGACAGCTGGTTTTGTCATTTTTGTTTCCTTTCTTCGCATCGCGAAGGCCAGCACATACCAACAACCGATAGCGATGACGAAAAACAAACATCCGCTGACGATCCCCGCCACGGATCCGATGATGCGCTGCATCGCCACAAACATGTCGAATGCCAAGGCGATCGAAAGCGGCAGTAATGCCCATTCGGCAAGGACAGTTGCCAAATTCAATACGCGAGGAGTGTTCTGGCCCCCCTCCACGATGCGATGATCCATCGATGGCGCAATAAGAAAGCTCACGGTCAGCATCAGGAGCGTCAAGCCCAAGCACTCCAGGCCGCGCGCCAGCAGCGATAGTTGGTCAAACTGATCTTGAAAGATGCCATTGAACTGAAAACCGAACAGTACTTGCGTGCCGAGAAGCAACAGCCGGTTTTCATTCAGTGTGGTTTTGAACTTGTCGTCGAGTTTCATCTCATAAACTGGAACGGGCGGGACGAGTTCGGCTCGACAATGATTATGGCCGACGGCACTTAAATTTCGATCCGCCGCCTACCGTTTCGGTCTCCATAATTTGAGCAATGGACCTTTTGCGCCGAATACCGGATCTCTGCGGGGCCGTTTGACCTTCTCGACCGACTTGACGCTTCGTTCGTGATCTGCGGCAGTGGGTCTACATTCGTCATATGTGCCTGAGCGCGGATAAGCGCCGACCACCAAAAAGTCCTTGCTGGCGGCGAGGCAATGGTGACCGGTGCCGGCGGGAAGGATGACGACATCGCCGGCACGCAGCTTGAGGGTGCGGCCGCGATCGCCGCCTAGCCGAACCTTGGCGCTACCGCGGGCGATGCCGAGGACTTCGTTAATGCGCGAATGATAGTGCAGATAATCGTAGATTCCGTTGCGCCAGCTGTCGCCCCAGCCGTTACTTTCAAACAATTCCTCCATCACGGCGGCCGGATCGAGCGTGCGCGGCAAATGGACCGCGCTCCAATAGATGATAACCGGCCAACGCGGGTGATTGGGAATTTTGCCGTCGTCGTTGAAGCGAAACATGCCCCGCTTGCAGCGCCGCAACAGAGCGGAGGCCTGCTGCCGAGCAGGACGTTGCCAGCCGGTGATGCGCTCAGTCGATTTTTTCAATTCTTCGAGCAAAGCCATGGCGCGGCGCGTTTTTACAAGACGCTTTTTTCGGCTGCCCTTTCAACGACGGCAGCAACCCATTTGTTCCGCCAGCGCCCCGGAACTCGCAATCCGTACATCGGTTGCCATCAGAAATGTTCGACTTCGATCCAGCGCGATGATCGAGGGATGCTGATCCTGTTGCTAGATCACAAGCCAAGAAGCTTTTTGGCATTGCCGCCGGCGAGCGCTGTTACCGCTGCCGCGTCGAAATCCTCGACCGCCGCGATATGGCCCAGCGGATCGTACTCCGCCATGTCATAGGGATAATCGGTGCCGAGGAGAACGTGATCGGCGCCGAATGTGGATACCAGCGCGGCGAGTTGGTGCGGCGTGAAAACGACGGTATCGACATAAATGCGCTTGAGATAAGTGGTCGGCGGCTGCGGCAGCGCGCCATGGCTATCGGAGCGCGCGCCCCAGGCGTGATCGATGCGCCCGGGATAAGCGCCCAGATAGCCGCCGCCATGGACGGCGAGAATTTTGAGCCGCGGGTGACGCTCGAGAACGCCGTCAAAGATCAGATAATGCAGCGCAATCGTGGTCTCCAACGGATTGCCAACGACGTTATTGAAATAAAACCGCGTTAGCCGCGAGGCTTCGGTGAAGCCGTTGGGATGGATCATCACCAGCGCACCGAGCTCTTCCGCTTTTTTCCAGAACGGCGCAAATGCCGGGTCGGATAATTCTTTACCGGCAACGTTGGTCAGAATCTCTACGCCGGTGAAGCCGAGTTGCTTGACGCAGCGCTCGAGCTCGCGCGCGGCTTCCGTCGCATCCGTCATTGGCACCGCGCCAAACCCCTTGAGGCGGTCGGGCTTGACCGCGCAGAATTCGGCAATGCCATCATTGACGATATGCATCGCCTTGACCGCGATATCGAGCGGCACCGTGTAGTAGCATTGCGGCGGCGGCGGCGCGATGATCTGCACATCGATACCCATCGCGTCCAGGTCGGCCAGCCTGTGATCGTGTCCGATTCGGGCGCGGATGTCGGCTTCCTGTTTCTGACCGAGTGCCTTGGTTGCGGCATTGGCAAAATGCGCGAGCGGGACGGTGGCCCAATCGAGATGAGGCTCGACGAATTTTGCCGCGGCGGGCACGGCGACATGGGAATGCACATCGATTGTTATGCTATCCGGCCTCAGCTCGCGCCCCGGCCGACCATGGCGTCGCGCCGCAGTTGGAGCATATTTGTTCCATTGTCCGGACATAAGTGTTCCTCTTTGACCTCGCCGCGCCGGCGCGCAAGGAATTGGGTGAGCGTTGACTTGAAAGCTTGATCTAGCGCTGTGGCCCGCAAAGCGTGACGTCGCGCTCGGCGCGAAACACGTTGCTGTAGAGGTTTGCCACCCACTGCCGCCCGCTTGACGTCAGATTGAGATAGCGGATCGCGCTTTGAATGTGCGGCGACACGCTATTCCAATAAAACTGCGGATAAAGCTCGGTAAGATCGGCCGGCGAGGTATAGCCAAGCTGTTTGTTCATGCCGACCTCCTCGAACTCGTAGTACAGCGCATTGGCCTTGCGTAGATAGTGCGGATCGCCCAGCTGGCCGATCAGATCGGCCGCGCGCATCAACTGGCCCTCTTCGCTGTCTCCGTTGGCGGCGAAATGCGATGGAAAACGCGTGAACTCGATGGCGTTGGCGATTCTTTCTGCATCGAGCTGCTTTCCCTTGCCGACGCGATCGAGAACGAACAGCTTCGATCGCTCGACATGGTGGGGTAGTAGCGCCGCGTCGGAAGAGCCGCGCGGCAGCTTGATCTTGTTGCCTTTGTCGTCAATCACATAGCCGTCGTCGTCATCGCCGCTGAGAATGCCACGGACATAGCCGATATCATGCAGCAAGCAGGCGACGAGGAGGTGCGCGAAATCGCTGGCATATGTCGGCCGCAGCAAGGCACGGCCTTTCATGATGTCGTAGCCGACCAGCGTCACCAGCATCGTATGCTCGACATTGTGGTAAAGCGCATCGCTGTTGCCGATGCATTCAAG
>DASZCJ010000529.1:0-5501 GCA_035943155.1 Xanthobacteraceae bacterium
ATCCAGAGTGGTGAGAAATTCCACCTTGCCGGCTGACAAAGTCGCAACCGGAATACCGTCTCGGTAGACCAAACGATTATCGGTCACGGCGGCCACCCTTGGGCCGGGGGTGAGGACGCCAATTAAGTTCAGCGGATCCGCGGCGGACAGCGAAATCCATTGTTCTGAAGGCGGTCGACGACGGGTTTGCCGCAGAAGCCCAATCGCTTCGGGCAGCGCATATTGCTCGCCCGAGAAACCGGCGACGAAACGACCACCGCGGATTTCGCCGCGTGCCTCGAGTCGGCGATAAACGCGCAGCAAATCACGCCACGGCGGCAGCCAATTGGCTTCCCGCACGATCAGACGCCAGAACACCACTCCGTAGCGTTGCAATAAAGCGCGCGCCACGTGTTCGATCGCAGCTGCGCGCCCCTGGTCATCAACAGGTAATGCGCGTCGGATTAACGCCCAACGTCCGCCGCTCTCAATATCGAAGCGCAGGACCCGCCCGCGCCTTTTGGCGCCGGAGATCGGCCTGCGCTGGTTTGAGGGTACCAACAAGCCACGGAGCCCGGCAAAACTGTCTGAGGTCACAAGCCCGAGCGCGACGAGTTCGCCTAAGCCCTCTTCAACCTGCGGCCGCAGCAAATGTGATGCCTCCGCCAACTCGTCGAAGAAGAGGGCGCCGTGGGCGTGCAAGCAGTCGAGCAACAACTGCGCCCGCGAGGTTGGGGGCGTCGTGCGCGTCTGCGGCAAGTGCGCGATCCACAATGACAGCCGCCGCCGGTCTAGGAGCGCAATTGGTGTCGATCGCACGGGTATTGCCGTGCGCGTCCGGCCTTTCCCGCTGACAGGAGGCGTGAGGCGAGCCCACATGGCGCGCCCGGCGAGGCAATGGCCGTCAAGCCAGGCCGGCTCGTAGCCCGCAAGACGCGCCGGCAAGATTTCCGTTTCCCAGGCTGCGGCGGGCGCCTCGAAACCCTCGAGCACAGTCAAGGCACTCGAAAGCGCCTGCAGTCCTTCTAGGCGCGTATCGTCTGCGACATGCTGCCAGGCAAACAGGAAGCGCAGGAAATCGCGTGCCGCGACTGGCTCAATCTCCGAACGCAGTCGCCGAATCGTGGTGTGATGGATACGCGCCAGGAGCCGGCGATCGCACCATTGCTCATCGTTGACGCCGGGATCAAACCGTCCGCGCAGGATCGTCCCCTCGCTCTCCAGCGCGGCCAGCGCACCGGCGACCGCCGTCTCCTCAAGTGCGAGCGGCGCCGCAAGGCCGATTTGGGTCACCGGCCCGAGACCTTCCAGTCGTCCGCGCAGAATTTCGATTAGCGCCTGATCTGGCGCCCACGCCGTCTGGTGGCCTGGCGGCGCCGAGATCTCCGGTTGCAGTCGCGCCTCCGGCCACAACGATCGGAACTGGTTTACCCGCTCGGCCGGAATCCAGAGCGTCGCCTCGGGCCGCTTCAGACGCGCGACGCGTTTGTCGCGGGCCAGCGCCTCTAGCCAATCGCACCACGCCGGGGTGGCCTTCGCTTCCACTACGGTCAGGCAGCTCATCCATAACAACGAATCATGCAGTTCCTCGGCATTGACGGGATCGGGCCAGGCCTCTTCCCGCACCCGGGCGATCGCTTCCGGATCCAATCGCCCGAGTTCGGACGCGCTCTGCGGATCCTGCCAGCGCCGCGCCATAACTGCCTGGGTCCGCCGCTCCTCAAGCGGTGCATCGTCGAGAAAGGCATAAGGCCGCGCCGACAGCACCTCGAGCGAAAGCGGCGACGGCTGGGTGAGATCACAGGCCACCACGCGGATATCGCCCGTTTCCAGCCGCGCAAGCAACCGCTCCAGCCCCTCGATATCCATGGCCTCGTGCAGACAGTCGGATATCGTCTGATTGGTCAGCGGATGGTCGGGAATTTCTCGTTCACCCACCAAGTTTTCGGCGCAGGCGATCTGGTCGGGGAAGACCGCAGCCACCAGGTCTTCCGCCCGCATGCGCATGAATTGCGGCGGCACTTTCCTGCCGCCCTGGAACCTCGGTAGAGCAAGAGCCACTCCCGCCACCCAACGCCAACGGGTGGTGAACATCGGGGCATCGAGCATGGCCTGGATCAGCAACGAACGCATGCTTTGAGAATGCAGATAGCGCGCGACGTCCTGCAATTCGAAACTGTGCGCCGTGGTGAGCGATAATACGATATTGTCTTCAGTGGCGGCCGCCTGCAATTCGAAATTGAACTTGCGACAGAACCGCTTACGCAGCGCTAGCCCCCAGGCGCGGTTGATGCGGCTGCCGAACGGCGCATGAATGATAAGCTGCATGCCGCCGGCTTCATCAAAGAAGCGCTCCAGCACGATGGTGTCTTGGGTCGGCAGGCAGTCAAAGGCTGCGGCGCCTGCCGCAAGGTATTCGATGAGCTGCTCGGCGGCGGGCGCCGCGATTCCGATCAGTTCGGTCAGCCAAGCACGCGCGGCCTGTCCGGGCGGATCCGCGCGCAGCCGCTCGCCAATCTCGGTACGCAGCCGCGAGACAGAAAATGACAGTGCATCGCTGCGGCCCGGCGCCTCTCCGAGCCAGAAGGGTATGTTGGGCGGCTGGCCGTGCGCATCCTCGACCCGAACGGTGCCGCGCTCGACTCGGAGAATGCGATAGGAAGCATTGCCGAGCTGAAAGATGTCACCGGCCATACTCTCGACCGCGAAATCTTCGTTAACACTGCCGATGATGTGATTGTCGGGCTCCAACAGGACTTGGTAATCGGCGGTGTCGGGGATGGTGCCGCCGGATGTCAGCGCGGTCATTCGCGCGCCCCGCCGGGCGCGCAGCATCTGATGTACGGCGTCGCGGTGAATAAGCGCGCCGCGCCGGCCGCGACGTGTCGCAAAACCGTCAGCCAGCATTTGCACGACGGCATCGAAATCCGTGCGTGTTAAATCGCGAAACGGCCAGCAGCCGCGAAACATTTCGTAAAGCGCAGCCTCCGGCCAATCCTGGGTGGCGACCTCTGCGACGATCTGCTGCGCCAGCACGTCGAGCGGTTGATGCGGAATCGCAACTCGGTCGAGTTCGCCGCGGCGGACGCTGTCGAGCAAGGCCGCGCATTCCACAAGATCATCGCGCGATAAGGGAAATAGCCGCCCTTTCGGTGTCCCGGTCACCGCATGGCCCGAGCGGCCGACCCGCTGCAGGAAAGCGGCGATGGAGCGTGGCGAGCCGAGCTGGCAGACCAGATTGACGTCGCCAATATCAATGCCGAGTTCGAGCGAGGCGGTCGCCACCAGGGCTTTCAGCGTGCCATGCTTGAGCCTCTGCTCCGCCAGTAGACGCTGATCCCTCGCCATGCTGCCGTGGTGGGCGGTGACCGCGCCGTCGCCAAGGCGCTCGGACAATTCGCGCGCCACGCGTTCCGCCATGCGGCGGGTGTTGACGAATACCAGCGTCGTGCGATGTCCCTCAATCAGCCGCGTCAAACGCTGATAGACCTCCTGCCAGACCTCGGCGGACATCACTGCCTCGAGCGGGGAGCCCGGAACCTCAAGCTGGAGATCACGATCGCGCTGATAACCAATGTCTACGACCGTCAGCCCTCCCGCGGCGTCGGAACCCGACCCCACCAGGAGGCGGCCGATGGTTTGGATTGGATTTTGCGTCGCCGACAGGCCGATGCGCTGCAGTTTTTGGCCACACAAACTGGTAAGGCGTTCGAGCGAAAGGCTTAAGTGGGCGCCGCGCTTGTTCGGCGCCACGGCGTGGATTTCGTCGACAATCACCGCGCGCGTCGTCGCCAGCATTTTGCGACCGGACTGCGACCCGAGCAGGACATAGAGCGATTCCGGGGTTGTTACCAGAATGTGCGGCGGCCGCCGGCGCATGCGCTCACGTTCAGACGATGAGGTATCGCCGGTGCGCACCCAGGTACGGATCTCAACATTGGGCAGACCGCTCCGCCGCAGTTCCGCACGGATGCCGGCGAGCGGTGCCTCGAGATTGCGCTGAATGTCGTTCGAGAGCGCTTTGAGCGGTGAGACGTAGACCACCTGGGTCGCATCGGCGAGCGGGCCCGCGACACCCTGACAGACCAAATCGTCGATCGCCGCAAGAAACGCAGCGAGCGTCTTGCCCGAGCCGGTCGGTGCGGCGATCAAGGTATCACGGCCGGCCTTGATCGCCGGCCAGGCCTGCGCTTGACATGGGGTCGGTTGGGCAAAGTGGCCAATAAACCACTGCGCGACCGCGGGATGGAACAGCTGTGAAAGGTTCATCGGTCGGGAGGACACAAGGTACTCATATAAGCGGCGACTTTATATATGCACGTACCCGCCCCGCTTCGGTTGCAAGCGGTTCGGGACCGAAATGAGGCTTGCGTCGTCCCGTACCTTTGGCGTGGACCAAGACGCGCGCACCATGCACCGCAAGGAGCGGTTAGGTTATGAACAAGAAGCTTAAGTCGATTCCGAAAATTTTGGAGCGAAGCGGAGGAGCGGCGCTTCTGGCAGACACATGACTCCAGCGACTATCGACTGGCCCAAGGCGGCGCGGGGTCTTGATCAAAACTTGGCTTGCAGAAAAAACGGGAACACGATGACGCTTGAGCGCGCAGCTCGTTTGCCTGCTGCATCAACACACGCGCTGCGCGCGAGAGCAGTGCCGCGAGGTCAGCTCGGAAGCGAGTCGCGCGCGATCGATATGGCATTCTCTCAAAGCCTTAACCGCGGCCGATCCGCTAGCCACCCAAACCCAGAAAAATAAGGATGGCTTGATCGACGTGTTCTATATCTTTGGTATCGAGATGGCCGATGCGGTGTCCGAGCCTATTTCTTGGTACTGTGGTGATCTTATCGACCATGAGTCGCGAAAGAGCATTGAGACCGTTGCGTTCATTCGGCGCGATCGGAATGCGAAACAACGGCGCCTCAGCTGGATCGGTTGTCATGACGCAGATCGTGATGGATTCGGTGGCATCGAAGCGGTCATCCTGTAGAATGACCGCAGGCCGCGGTTTACCAGCGTAATCCTTAGCCCCGGCGACCGTCCATATTTCTCCACGTTTCAATCAGTCACCCGGTTGCAGTGAAATCGTATCGATAAAATCCTGGTCCCGTCGCGCATGCGGGCTTTGCGCGACTACCAGTGACTGACGATGGGCTTCAGCCTTAAACGCCGCCGTGCGCGTGTCGGGTACCCAAACCTGGATCGGACGTAGCCCTCGCGCACGCAACCGCTTACGATGAGCTCGGACCTTGTCACGCGACGATAAATGCTTTGGCGCGGAGCGACGCTTCGAACGAGATTGCATCGGTAACTCCCGGAATGGTTACATGTAACCTAGCGGAAGACGCAGCGAAGTGCAACACCAGTAGTACTGCAAGACGCTCGTCAAGCGTCACTATCTCCAGCGACGCTGGCCGTCGTTCAGCCGCCGCCGCGAAGGCCGCGGCTAATGGAGCCAATGCGGAAACGCATGCGACTGCGGATGCCCACCACACGAGCATTGCGGACTCCCTCGCGGCAAGCG
>DASZCJ010000530.1:0-10721 GCA_035943155.1 Xanthobacteraceae bacterium
GATTGGCTATATCGGCGTTTACACGTGGCAGGTCGCCGAGGAAGCACGTCAGCTTTCCGACGCACTGGCGGCCACCGAATTGGTCTTGGCGCGCGAACAGCATCTCTCGCAGCTTGATGGGCTTGCCGCGGCGGCAGCGCATGAGCTCGGCACGCCGCTGTCGACCATCACCGTCGTGATCCGCGAGATCGAACGCGCCCTCGAAAAGGATTCGCCCTACGCCGACGACGTCAAGCTTTTGCGCGAGCAGGCCCAGCGCTGCCGCGAAATTCTGGCGAAAATCACCGAGCTTCCCGCCGGCGAGCCATTCGACCGCTTGCCGCTATCGGCTCTGATCGAGGAAGCGGTGGCGCCGCATCGCAATTTCGGCGTTTCGATCACCGTGGCTTATCCGCCCAATCGTTCCGGCGAGCCGGCAGGGGAACGCAATCCGGCGATCCGCTATGGGCTCGGTAATTTGATCGAGAACGCGGTCGATTTTGCCCATACCCGGGTCGAAATTGCCGCCCAATGGACAGTGGAAGAGGTCAGCATCTCGATCAGCGACGATGGACCTGGTTTCGCTCCCGAAGTCGTCGATCGCCTCGGCGCTCCCTATGTCACGCATCGGCGGCCCGGCGCCCGCGGTTCGACGGCCGATGAAACCGCATTGTTCGGTCTCGGACTCGGCTTTTTTATCGCCAAGACGCTTCTGGAACGCTCGGGCGCCAAGCTCTCGCTCATTAACCAAGCGCCGCCGCTGCACGGCGCCACGATCACCGTGACCTGGAACCGGGAAGATTTTGAACGGCCGCTGGTGGCGCCCCCACTTGAGGCGACGGCGGTCGCTTCTTAGCTGTAAGTAGTCGATTATAGCGTTGCCTCATGGCGTGTTGAACGAATTGGAATTGCGATGACCGATGCTGGAACAAGCTCACTGCCGAGCGAGCGTTCGCTGCTCATTGTCGAGGACGACAAGTCGTTCCTCCAGCGCCTCGCCCGCGCCATGGAAGGCCGCGGCTTTATGGTGACGACGGCCGAATCGGTGAGCGATGGGCTCTTGCAGGTTGAGAAAGCCGCGCCTGCTTTTGCTGTGGTCGACATGCGGCTGGGCGATGGCAACGGTCTCGACGTCATCTCGGCTATGAAGAAACGACGCCCGGAAGCGCGCGCCATCATTCTCACCGGCTATGGCAATATCGCCACCGCGGTGAACGCGGTGAAACTCGGTGCGGTCGATTATCTCGCTAAGCCGGTCGACGCCGACGACGTGGCGGCGGCCTTGCTCGCGATCGACAACAAAAAGATCGAGCCCCCGGAAAACCCAATGTCGGCCGACCGGGTCCGCTGGGAGCATATCCAGCGTATTTACGAACTATGCGGCCGCAACGTTTCGGAAACAGCCCGCCGCCTCAACATGCACCGGCGCACGCTGCAGCGCATCCTGGCCAAACGCGCGCCGAAATAGTTCGTTTTCCTCTGAAAAAGCTTCGCGTCGACACGGCTTCGCGTAGCTGATTATAGCTCCGCGTTATAAGGGCCTTGCGGATCGGTAAGCGCCTGCAGACGCAGCGCTGCGGCATGCGCAAAGCGCAGCATCACCGATCGACGCGTTGCGGCGGCGATCCGCTGTTCCGGCGCCTCGCAGACTATCGTAGCGCCGAATGCGTCGGCGACAATCAAGCCGGCATCGGCAGGGAAAATATCGCAAGGCACCTCGGCGTGCGTGGCGAAGAACAGCCGATCGCAGTGCCGCCGATAATCCATCCATTTTTGATCGGCGCGGAAGTCGGCGACCGAAGATTTTATCTCTACGATGATGATTTCGCCGTCACCGCCGAGCGCGACCAGGTCGGCCCGGCGCCCTGACGGCAGCGGCAATTCGCTGACCACGCAATAGCCGAGCGCGTGCAGATATCGCGCGGTGCCGCGCGCAATTGCCAAAGCCGCCGGCGATTGCCGGCCGTCGACCACGGCAGTGGAGGGCGCTTGGCTTGCGTCTGCAGAGGTTACGCTGACCAACACGTTGGGCGGAACGTTCATGGTGAGGATTCCAGCAAGCGGCAGGTTGGAAAGCGGCGGACAGGCAGGCTACGCACGCAACATACTCCCAGCGAACTGAACTCACTCTCGTCATTCTGCCGCGCCGGCGCGTTCCGGAAAAGCCCTGGCTAGCGCGCTGCGCGAAGCGGCAATCACGCCGCGTTCGGTAATCAGTCCGCTCACCAAGCGCGCCGGCGTGACGTCGAAGCCGTAATTGGCCACCGGCGAACCGTCGGGAACGATGCGCACAGTTGCAATGCCGCCTTGCGCGGTACGACCGGTCATCGTTGCGAGTTCGTCGGCGGCGCGTTGCTCGATCGGAATCTCGGCAAGGCCGTCGCTTATTGAAAAGTCGATGGTCGGTGACGGCAACGCGACGTAAAACGGCACGTTATTGTCGCGCGCGGCGAGCGCTTTCAGGTACGTGCCGATCTTATTGCAGACGTCGCCGGCGGCGGTGACTCGATCCGTGCCGACAATCACCAGATCGACCAGTCCATGCTGCATGAGATGCCCGCCGGTATTATCGGCGATCACCGTGTGCGCTACGCCATGGCGGCCGAGTTCCCAGGCGGTCAGCGCCGCGCCTTGGTTGCGCGGGCGGGTTTCGTCGGCGAATACATGGACGGCAATGCCTCTATCATGCGCCAGATAGATCGGCGCGGTGGCCGTGCCGACATCGACCGCCGCCAGCCACCCGGCGTTGCAATGCGTCAGCACATTGACCGGCTGGCCCGGTTGCTTGCGCCGCGCCACCGCTTCGATAAGCGGCAGCCCGTTTCGTCCGATCGCGGTATTGATCGCAATGTCCTGTTCGCAGATTTCACCGGCGCGCCGATACGCCGCCGCTACGCGCTCGTCGCGCGCCCGGTTGCGCACCGCCGCGACCATTTCGTCGAGTGCCCATTTGAGATTGATGGCAGTGGGCCGTGTCGCGAGCAAGGTGGCGCAGGTACGCTCCAGCGCCTCGTCAGACGCATCGGCGCGCAGCGCCAGGCAAACTCCATACGCAGCAGTTGCGCCGATCAGCGGCGCGCCACGGATCAGCATCGCGCTAATTGCGTGCGCCGCATCTTTCAGGTCGATGAGGCGCGCCGTCGTCAGCCGATGCGGCAGCGCGGTCTGATCGATAATCCCGACCGACCAGCCGTCCGGCTCCAGCCAAATGCTGCGCATTGATTTGCCGTCGACTCTCATGTGGTTTTATTTGCGGTTTCTTTGCCGTTGCCTTTACCGCTCCTTTTACCGGGCCGCGCCGCTGCCGGGAACAGTCTTTGAATTCGCTTCTGGGCCGCGAGCCGATGGGCGGTAGCGAGCTCGCGGCAACTTGCCAGCGCGATGGACATACAGCAGATTTGCGGCAGATATGCCGGCGATTTGCCGCCGCAATTCGCCAAACGGTACGTCCAACAGTACTCCCAATGGAGGCGCCGGGTGCCCGCGATCGATTACGAGGCTGAATATAACAATCGCGCCCGCGTCCCCGAGCATCCCGAGATTTTCGCGCGCTGGACGCTGGAAGCGGAGCTTTACCGCGCCGAGATGCTCAAGAACGATCGCGCCGAGCTCGGCCTGACCTACGGCAGCACGCCGCGCCAGACGATCGATCTGTTCTTGGCCACCGAGGCGGACAATGCGCCGCTGGCGATTTTCATCCATGGCGGCTGGTGGCGCTCGCTCGATCCTTCGATGTTCAGCCACATGGCGCGCGGGCCGAACGAGCGGGGCGTCTCCGTCGCCGTGGTCGGCTACGATCTGTGCCCCAACGTCACTATCGCTGATATCATCGAACAGATGCGCCGCATGTGCGCCTATCTGTGGCACCGATTCAGCCGGCGCGTGACAGTGTATGGCCACTCGGCCGGCGGGCACCTCGCCGCGGCGCTACTCGCGACCGAGTGGCGCAAGCTTTATCCGAAAGCGCCGGAGGATCTCGTGCCGGCGGCCTATTCGATTTCCGGTGTGTTCGATCTGGCGCCGCTGATCGGCACCAGCGTCAATCAAGATCTGCATCTCGATGCTGCCGAAGCAGGCAAGGTTTCGCCGCTGTTTTGGCCGGTGGCGCGTGGCCGCTTGTTCGATGCTGCGGTCGGCGGGCTCGAATCAAACGAGTTCAAGCGGCAGAGTCGGACGATCGCGCAAACCTGGCAGCAAGCCGGCGTCCAGGCGCGCTACCAGGAATTCGACGGCACCAACCATTTCACCGTGATCGATCCGCTGTCCGACCCGCAAAGCCCGATGGCGGTGCGGATCGCCGAATTGGCGAGGGCGGTCAAGCCCTAGGAATTCAAGCTCCCGTCAGGTGGGCTGCGAGACCGTCGCCACGACGGTCTGCCGCGTCAGCAACACGCAGGCCGACGCGACAAAGATCAGCGCAAATCCAATCATGTCGGCAACGGTCGGCACTTCGCCGAGCATGAGAAACGAGCCGATGACGCCGATGACCGGCGACGTCAGCACGCCGAGCGACGCCGTGACGGCCGGGAGCCGCTTGATGATCGTGAACCACAGCGCATAGGCGACCCCGTTGCCGGCGATGCCGGTCCACGCCGTCGCCAGATAACCGTCCAGATGCGCGCCGCTAAAATGCCGGCCGTCGAACAGCAGCATAGCCGCAACGAGGATGACGGCGGCGATCGTCATCTGCCAGCTTCCCACCCCCATCTGATCCGCGTCGATCTGCGCCCATTTCAAATAAACCGTGCCGCCCGCCCAGCACACGCCGACCGCAAGCGCAAACAGAACGCCGAGCGGAATGCCGTTTACCGCCAGCGGATAGATGAGAACGGCGAGACCGATGGCGCAGAGTAGGAGCGCCAGCGCTTGCACGCGGTTCGGCCGCTCGCCAAGAAAGGCCCAAGCCAGCAATACCGCCCAGATCGGCATCGTGTAGGCGAGAATTGCGACGCGCGAGGTTGTCGCCGCAAGCTGGGCAAAGGCGCTGAACAGGCTGAACGCCACGATATTGAGGAGCGATCCGACCAGCACATGCGCCCAAACCTTCAGCCAGGGAATACGCATGCTGCGGCGCATGACTACGCAGAGCATGTAGTAGGTCACGGCGCCCAAAACCGCGGCGGTCCCGCGCATGGTGAGCGGCGGGATTTCATTGAGCGCGATCCTCATCACCGGCCAGGTAATGCCCCAGATCAAGCCCAACACGACGAGCATGAGCCGCGCGCCGATATCGGCTGGCGGCGAGGCCGTCACTGCGCGGTCGGGATTTCTCACGGAGCTTTCGGACCGGCGGCCATGAACCAATCCGCGATTTGCGCGCCGGTCCAGAACAGCACATCGCGTTTCTTGCAAATGACCTCGAAAATGCGGCGCAGATATTTCACCCGATGCGGCGCCCCCATGATGTAGGGGTGCATCGACAAGGCCATGATCCGCGCCGAGCCGGCGGAATCGGCATAAATCTGCTCGAATTGGTCGAGTGCACGCTCGCAATACTCGGACGCCTTGTGGTGCTGGATCAGCATCATGGCGACGTCGTTGCATTCTTGCGTGTAGGGCAGGTTGAGAATCGGCCTGCCGCGCGTCTTCAGCCAGACCGGCTGATCGTCGAGCACCCAGTCGGCAATGTAATCGTAGCCCTCTTCGGCCAGCACATCCGGTGTTTGCCAAGTTTCGGTGAGACCGGGGCCGAGCCAGCCGCGCGGCGCCTTGCCGGTTGCCTTGGCGATGACCGTGCGGACTTTGCGGATATCGGCGCGCTCGTCCGGGACCTTCTGCAAGTTACGCTGGGTGAAACCATGGCCCATGAACTCCCAATTGCGCTCGAGCGCCGCGCGCACGATCGCCGGGTAGGCGGCAAGCGCCGAGCCGTTGATCGCAATGACGCCGGGAATCGCAAACTCGTCGAATATTTCGACGAAGCGCCAAAAGCCGACGCGATTGCCGTATTCGTGCCAGGCCCAGTTGGGCACGTCCGGCATCGGCGAGCCACCAGCGGGCGGCGTCAGCACGGTCCGCGGCATCGGCTGGGTCGCATCCCATTCCTCGACATTGACGACGACCCACACCGCCATGCGCGCGCCATTCGGCAATTGCAGCGGCGGGCGATCGGGGATCGGCGAATAAGCGATCCGGTCGGTGGGCAGCATCACCGCCTTAGCCGCAGCCGACTTGCCGCCGGCAGACTTGGTGCTGGTAGATTTGCCGCGGGTGGCTTTGCGGGATGCGGATTTTACGGGGCGATTAGCCATTGTCACTGACGCCTTTCCGCGGCGGGTGATAGCAGGACCTCCGCGCGCTGTCTTGGCGCCTGTTTGGCGCCTGTTCGAACCATTGCCCCTGCATGCGGGCGTACGCGTCGTGGCCTATCCCGCGCAGCCGCCCGTTGTTGCGCAGCATTTCGCTTCATGTTAGCAACCCCGGCGCTTTCCGGACGCGGCGCATGCCGCTTCCGGCCACGACAGTCCCACTTGAATTCCGCTTGTGTGCCAGTGGCTTGTGCCGAGCATGCGCGCCGGCTGCGGGTCTTGCGGAAAAGCTCAAAAATACCGCCGACGAGTATCCGCAGCGAGCACGTATTTTGGCAGGCGAACAACCCATCCGATCCGGCGTGGCTGGCCGCTACGCGACCGCTTTGTTCGATCTCGCGGTCGAGACGAATGCAATCGACGCGGTGCAGGACGAGCTCGATCGATTCGACGCACTTATTGCCGAGAGCGCCGACCTGACGCGGCTCGTGCGCAGTCCGGTGTTCTCCGCGGACGAGCAGTTGCAGGCGCTCTCGGCGGTGCTGGAACGCGCCGGCATCCGCGGCTTGGCCGCGAACTTCCTCAAGCTCGTTGTCTCTAAGCGCCGGCTGTTTGCGGTGCGCGACATGATCAAATCCTTCCGCGAACGGGTCGCCGCGCATAAAGGCCACGCCACCGCCCAAGTGACCGTCGCCGAAGAGCTTAAGGACCAGCACATCGAGGCGCTGCGTGCCGCGCTCAAATCGGTTACCGGCAAGGACATCGACCTCGCCATCAACGTCGATCCCGCCATTATCGGTGGACTCGTCGTCAAGGTTGGCAGCCGCATGGTCGATACTTCGCTGCGCACCAAACTCAATGCGATGAAACACGCGATGAAAGAGGCTCGCTAATGGATATCCGCGCCGCGGAAATTTCCGCAATCCTCAAAGAGCAGATCAAGAATTTTGGCCAGGAGGCCGAAGTTTCGGAAGTCGGCCAGGTGTTATCGGTCGGCGACGGCATCGCGCGCGTTTATGGACTCGACAATGTCCAGGCCGGCGAGATGGTCGAATTCGAGAGCGGCGTGCGCGGCATGACGCTCAATCTCGAGAACGACAATGTCGGCATCGTTATTTTCGGCAACGATCGTGAAATCAAGGAAGGGCAGACGGTCAAGCGTACGCGCGCGATCGTCGAAGTGCCCGTCGGCAAAGGCTTGCTTGGCCGCGTCGTCGATTCCCTCGGCGATCCGATTGACGGCAAGGGACCGATCAAGGCCGAACACAGGGCCCGCGTCGACGTCAAGGCGCCGGGCATCATCCCGCGCCGATCGGTGCACGAGACGATGGCGACCGGATTGAAAGCCATCGATGCCTTGATCCCGATTGGCCGCGGCCAACGGGAATTGATCATCGGCGACCGACAGACCGGCAAGACGGCAATCGCGCTGGACACGATCCTCAATCAAAAATCGTTGAATGCGTCAGGCGACGAGAAGATCAAGCTTTATTGCGTCTATGTCGCGATCGGACAGAAGCGCTCCACGGTCGCGCAATTCGTCAAGGTGCTGGAGGAAAACGGCGCGCTCGATTATTCGATCGTCGTCGCCGCGACCGCGTCGGATCCGGCGCCGATGCAATACCTGGCGCCGTTCGCCGGCTGCGCCATGGGCGAATATTTCCGCGACAATGGCATGCACGCGGTGATCATTTACGATGATCTTTCCAAGCAGGCGGTCGCCTATCGTCAGATGTCGCTGTTGCTGCGGCGTCCGCCCGGCCGCGAGGCTTATCCGGGCGACGTGTTCTATCTGCATTCGCGGCTGTTGGAGCGTGCGGCGAAGATGAGCGATGAGTACAAAGGCGGTTCGCTTACCGCGCTGCCGGTGATCGAGACGCAGGCGAACGACGTCTCGGCCTATATTCCGACCAACGTGATTTCGATTACCGACGGCCAGATCTTTCTCGAAACCGATCTGTTCTATCAGGGCATCCGGCCGGCAGTGAACGTTGGGCTTTCGGTGTCGCGGGTCGGCTCAGCCGCGCAGACCAAGGCGATGAAGAAGGTTGCCGGCCGCATCAAAGGCGAGCTCGCGCAATACCGCGAAATGGCGGCGTTCGCGCAGTTCGGCTCCGATCTCGACGCCACCACCCAGCGGCTCCTTAACCGCGGTTCGCGGCTGACCGAACTGCTTAAGCAGCCGCAATTCTCGCCGCTGCGCATGGAGGAACAGGTCTGCGTGATCTATGCCGGCGTCAACGGCTATCTCGATCCGCTGCCGGTCGATCGGGTGCGCGCCTTCGAGGATGGGCTGCTCGCACTTCTACGTAACGAGCACAAGGACATCCTCACAGCCGTTCGCGACTCGCGCGATCTCGACGACGCCACGGGCAGTAAGCTCAAGAATGTCGTCGAAAATTACGCCAAGACGTTCGCCTGATGAAGATCGGGACATTGGTCTAGCCCATGGCCTCGCTCAAAGATCTCCGCAACCGCATCGCCGCGACCAAGGCGACGCAAAAGATCACCAAGGCCATGCAGATGGTGGCCGTGTCGAAGTTACGCCGCGCGCAGGCCGCGGCTGAGGCGGCGCGGCCCTACGCCAGCCAGATGGACACGGTACTCGGCAATATCGCGGCTTCGGTCGCCGCCCTCGATAATGCGCCACGGCTGTTACGCGGCACTGGCAGCGATCAGAAACATCTCTTGCTGGTCTGCACCGCCGAACGCGGCCTGTGCGGTCCGTTCAATTCCGCGATCGTGCGACTGGCGCGCGAGCGGGCCACCGCGCTCGCCGCCGAGGGCAAGGAGGTCAAGTTCTTTTGCGTCGGCCGCAAAGGCTACGACCAGCTGCGCCGGACCTTTCCCAAACAGATCATCGAAATGGTCGACCTTCGTTCGGTCCGCGTGTTGCACTTCGAGCACGCCGAAGGGATTGCGGAGAAAGTCGTCGCGCTGTTCGACAAATCCGAATTCGACGTCTGCACCTTGTTCTTCTCGCGCTTTCGCTCGGTGATCGCGCAAATTCCAACCGCGCAGCAGATCATCCCGCCGGTCTTCGAGCAAAAATCCGCCGATGCTCTCGGCGGAGCGATCTATGAATTCGAGCCCGAGGCCGAGGACATCCTCAATGACCTATTGCCGCGCAATCTCGCGGTGCAGATCTTCCGTGCGCTGCTTGAGAACGCCGCCTCGTTTTACGGCGCGCAGATGTCGGCAATGGATAATGCAACCCGTAATGCCGGCGACATGATCCGGCGGCAAACGCTGTTCTACAACCGCACGCGCCAAGCGATGATCACCAAGGAATTGATTGAGATCATCTCCGGCGCCGAGGCGCTCTGAATAAACCCTCCCCTTGAAAAGGGGAGGGTGGTCGCCGAAAGGCGACCGGGTGGGGATCGCCCCATCCGCGACCGCCACCCGGCGAGCTTTACTCGCCGACCTCCCCCTTTCAGGGGGAGGAAATTTGAGATGAGAGCAGGGATTTAGTTATGGCCCAAGTCATCGGACGCATCACCCAAGTCATCGGTCCCGTCGTCGACGTGCACTTCGAAGATTATCTGCCGCCGATCCTCAACGCCCTGGAAACAAAGAACCAGGGCCATCGTCTGGTGCTCGAAGTCGCCCAGCATCTCGGCGAATCGACCGTCCGCACCGTCGCGATGGATTCAAGCGAGGGTCTGGTGCGCGGCCAGGAAGTAACCGATACCGGGCAGCCCATTGCCGTCCCGGTCGGTCCCGGCACCCTCGGCCGCATCATGAATGTGATCGGCGAGCCGGTGGACGAAGCCGGCCCGATCAAAGGCGTTGAAATACGCGCCATCCATCAGCCGACGCCGAGTTACACCGAGCAGTCGACCGAGGCGCAGATCTTGGTGACCGGCATCAAAGTCGTCGACCTTCTGGCGCCCTATGCCAAAGGCGGCAAGGTCGGCTTGTTCGGCGGCGCCGGCGTCGGCAAGACGGTGATCATCCAAGAGCTGATCAACAACATCGCCAAAGCGCACGGCGGCTATTCGGTATTCGCAGGCGTCGGCGAACGCACGCGCGAGGGCAACGATCTCTACCACGAGATGATCGAGTCCAAGGTCAACAAGGATCCGAAGGAAGGTTCGGTCGAAGGCTCCAAATGCGCGCTGGTCTATGGCCAGATGAACGAGCCGCCAGGCGCGCGCGCGCGGGTCGGACTGACCGGTCTGACGGTCGCCGAATATTTCCGCGATCAGGGCCAGGACGTGCTGTTCTTCGTCGACAACATTTTCCGCTTCACGCAGGCGGGCTCGGAAGTGTCGGCGCTGCTCGGCCGTATTCCTTCGGCCGTCGGCTATCAGCCGACACTGGCAACCGACATGGGCGCGCTGCAGGAGCGCATCACAACGACGACCAAGGGCTCGGTCACGTCGGTTCAGGCGATCTACGTACCCGCCGATGACCTCACCGATCCGGCGCCGGCGACATCTTTCGCGCATCTCGACGCCACCACGGTGCTGTCGCGCTCGATCGCGGAGA
>DASZCJ010000531.1:0-6320 GCA_035943155.1 Xanthobacteraceae bacterium
TTCAAACCGCAGGTGTTACTGATCTGGCTCGGCGCCATGATCATGTTCGTAGGCGGCGCTTTATCGCTTTCGGACCGGCGGCTGCGCGTGGGTGCACCGCAGCCGGCCAAAGCGAGAATGGTGTTGCGAGCGGCGGAGTGAATCTGGTGAAACGTATCGTCTTCGTCGTTTTGCTCGCATTGTCGTGGTCCTCATCATGGCCGTCATCATTGTCGGCAGCGGTGCAACCTGACGAGATTTTGACGAATCCCACACTAGAAACCCGCGCACGCGCCTTGTCGCAACAACTGCGCTGCATGGTTTGCCAGAACGAATCGATCGATGAATCCGACGCGCCATTGGCGCGTGACTTGCGCGTTCTAGTCCGTGAGCGGCTCCAAGCGGGCGACAGCGACGCTCAAGTTCTCGATTTTCTGGTTGCACGCTACGGCGAGTTCGTGCTGCTCAAGCCGCGGTTGTCATGGCGCACAGCAGCACTGTGGGGCTTGCCGCCGGGACTTCTACTTACCGGGGTTGCGTTACTCGTGATCGGCGCTCGGCGCCGGCGAGGACGAGCGCAGGAGCCGGAAGCGGCGAAGTTGACCGCGGCCGAGGAAGCTCAGCTAAGGAAAATCCTGGCGGAGGGCGGTGGCTCATAGCGCGAGCAACCGACTTCGGAAAGGCCACAGGAAACCGGCTGTTGGCGTCTTGGCCAGGCTTACTCACGTAAAAATCAGCGCTATCTCACATAACCCATTGATTGGAGAAATTTATCTCAGCCGAACTACATTACGAATTTTTAATGCTGCCGACAGAGCGCGGTAAGGCGCGCCGCACCATCTTTCAACACAAGACCCGCGGCCCCGCGGAAACCATTGGATTGGAGATCACGCATGACGGGCAATTTCCGACTGTCTCGCCGTACTTTGTCGGCGCGGCGAGTGGCGCTTTTGGCAACAACCATTGCTGGCATTGGCGCGGCCGCATTGGTGTTTTCACCCGGCCCCTACCCGCAGGGCGCTTTTTCCGGCGCGGCGCAAGCGCAGAATTTGACCGAGAAGGTTCAACAGCTGCCGCAACGGCCGGTCGGTTTTGCCGACATCGTCGAGAAGGTGAAGCCGGCGGTGATTTCAGTTCGCGTCAAGATCGATCGCCCGGCTGAATCGAGTTTGAGCGAAGACGATCTGCCGTTTCCGCCTGGTTCACCGTTCGAGCGTTTCTTCAAGCGCTTCGGCGCGCCGAACACGCCGAGGGGCCATGAACAGATCACCGGCCAAGGCTCGGGCTTTTTCATTTCCCGCGACGGCTATGCCGTAACAAACAATCATGTTGTGCAAAATGCGGAGAAAGTTCAGGTCACCACCGATGATGGCAAGACTTATACCGCAAAGGTGATCGGCAGCGATTCGCGGACCGATCTCGCGCTGATCAAGGTCGATGGCAACAATTTCCCATTCGTGAAACTCGCGGAGAGTTCGCCGCGGGTCGGCGATTGGGTTCTCGCGGTCGGTAATCCGTTCGGTCTCGGCGGCACCGTGACGGCTGGCATCGTATCAGCGCGTGGCCGCGATATCGGCGCAGGTCCCTATGACGATTTCATTCAGATCGACGCGCCGGTGAACAAGGGCAATTCCGGCGGTCCAACTTTTGACGTCGACGGCAATGTTATCGGGGTTAATACCGCGATCTTTTCGCCATCAGGCGGTTCGGTAGGCATCGCTTTCGCTATTCCAGCCGATACCGTCAAGAGCGTTGTCGCGCAGTTGCGCGACAAGGGCACCGTCACGCGCGGCTGGATCGGTGTGCAGATACAGGCGGTGACGCCGGATATTGCGGACAGCTTGGGACTGAAACAGGCGACCGGCGCCTTAGTGTCCGAGCCGCAAAAAGACAGTCCAGCCGCCAAAGCCGGCATTCAGAGCGGTGACGTCATCACGTCGCTGAACGATGCCCCGGTCCACGATCCACGCGAACTCGCCCGCAAGATTGGCACGATGACTCCCGGCACTACCGTCACGCTCGGCGTGGTCCACAGCGGGGAAAGCAAAACGGTGTCGCTGACGCTCGGCACCTTGCCGAACGATAAACAAGCCTCGAACGAGCAGAATCAGCGGGATCAGCGTGAGGTGCCGGATAGCGATATGCCTAATCTCGGCCTCACGCTTGCGCCTGCCGGCAAGGTTTCTGGCGCCGGCGGCGTCGGGGTTGCCGTGACTGCAGTCAGTGCCGGCGGCGTTGCCGCCGAACACGGCTTCCAAATCGGCGATGTCATTTTGGAAGTGGGGGGCAAGCCTGTTTCGACGCCAGCGGACGTTCGCAAAAGCCTTGCCGAGGCGCGTGGTGAGGGCAAGCACACTGTGCTGTTCAGAGTGAAGTCCAACGAAGGCACAAAATTCGTCGCGCTGCCGGTCGGTAACGCCTGAAGCATGATCGCGTTGTTTCAAGCTAGGTCATGCTGGAATGAATGATGGGGTCTGAATTCTGCTCCTCCGAGCGAACCGGACTCTCAGCAAAAGGGGCATCCGCCGGCATCCGTCGCCCCCGCTGGCGGGCGTACCCTGGGGACGGGTCGCAAGATCCGTCCCCGCTTACACTGACTCTGCCCACCGGCATGCGTCGCCCCCGCCGGAGGCGGAGTGGTAAGGGGGGTGGCGGGCTGCCGCTCGCCACCCCCTCGCTATTGTACAGTGGCGGGAGGATTATCATCGTGGCACGCGTTTTGCGCGCCATTCTTTAAAATGCGGCGACACACAACGAACCATGCATCTTCTCATCATCGAGGATGACCGCGATGCGGCCGACTACCTGGTGAAGGCGTTCCGCGAAGCGGGTCATATTGCCGATCATGCCGGCGACGGCGAAGACGGCTTGCAGCTTGCGCTTGACGGCGACTACGACGTGCTGATCGTCGATCGCATGTTGCCGAAGCGCGACGGCCTTTCTGTCATTGGCGCGCTGCGCGACAAGTCGGTTGAAACGCCGGTTCTGATCCTCTCTGCGCTCGGTCAGGTCGACGATCGAGTCAAAGGGTTGCGTAGCGGCGGCGACGATTATCTGGCGAAGCCCTATGCCTTTTCGGAGCTGTTGGCACGCGTCGAAGCGCTGGCACGCCGCCGCGGCAGCCGCGGCGAGGAGACGGTTTATCGTGTGGGCGACCTGGAACTGAACCGCTTGTCGCACGAAGTCAGTCGGGCCGGGCAGGAGGTGCAACTGCAGCCGCGCGAGTTTCGCTTACTCGAATATCTGATGCGGCATGCCGGCCAGGTTGTCACCCGCACAATGTTATTGGAAAACGTCTGGGATTATCATTTCGATCCGCAGACCAATGTGATCGACGTGCACATTTCGCGATTGCGATCTAAGATCGACAAAGGGTTCGCGCAGCCGCTGCTGCACACCATACGCGGCGCCGGTTACATGATTCGCGATGGTGCGCGCTGAGCGATGCACCCGATGCGTGGCAAGAGGACCGGGGATCCACAATGGGCGGCGACAAACCAAACCAACTAAGTTTAAATCCGGCCGCTCCGTTCGTCTCGGCGCGCGATTTCTTGCTGCAGCATCGTGAAGATTACGCAACTGCGTATCGAGATTTCGAATGGCCCAAACTTGATCGGTTCAATTGGGCACTCGATTACTTCGACGCCATTGCGCGTGATAACGCGCAGCCGGCACTGTGGCTCGTGGACGAGGACGGCGGCGAAATCAAGCTGTCGTTCGCAGCTTTAAGCGAACGATCGAACCAGATTGCCAATGCGCTGCGCGAAACCGGCGTACGTCGCGGCGATCGCATACTTGTCATGCTCGGCAATGTCGCGCCGCTCTGGGAAAGCATGCTGGCGGCGATGAAGCTCGGCGCAGTGATCGTTCCAGCAACCACGTTGTTAACGCGCAACGATCTTAGCGATCGCTTCGCGCGCGGACAGGTTCGACACGTCATCGCCAATACGGAAGCGGCAGCGAAATTCGCCGACTTGCCGGGCGATTATACGCGGATTGTTGTCGGCCGGAAGTTGGAGGGCTGGACTTCGTTCGAAAAGGGTTACGCTGCATCGACGCACTTTACTCCTGACGGTGAAACGCGGGCGAAGGATCCCCTTCTGCTTTATTTCACCTCCGGAACTACGGCGCGGCCGAAACTCGTATTGCACAGTCATCAGAGCTATCCCGTCGGGCATTTATCGACAATGTACTGGCTCGGGCTTCGTCCGGGCGATCTGCATCTCAATATTTCTTCGCCGGGCTGGGCTAAGCATGCATGGAGCTGTTTCTTCGCGCCGTGGAACGCGCAAGCCGCGGTGTTTATTTTCAATCAGCGGCGCTTTAACGCGCGCGGCCTTCTCGACACGATTGTGCGCTGTGGCGTCACCACATTTTGTGCGCCACCGACGGTATGGCGGTTATTGATTCAGGAAGACTTATCCGCCTGGCCCGTCAACATCAAAGAACTGATCAGCGCCGGCGAACCGCTCAATCCTGAGGTGATCGAGCGGGTCAAGAGCGCCTGGGGCATCACTATCCGCGACGGCTATGGACAGACCGAGACGACAGCCTTGGTCGGCAATACACCGAGCCAAAAAGTAAAGGCCGGCTCGATGGGGCGGCCGCTGCCCGGCTATCGCGTCGCGCTGCGCGGTCCGGATGGTGCGCCCCTCAAGGAGGGGGAAATCTGTCTTTCTTTGCGGCCGCGGCCGACCGGATTGATGCAAGGCTATCAAGGCCAGGGCCATCAGGATCAGGATAGCAATCCAGCGGCAGGAGCTGCTGATGAGGTTTATCACACCGGCGATGTCGCCGCCGTCGATGAAGACGGCTACCTGACCTATATCGGCCGCGCCGACGACGTGTTTAAATCTTCCGATTATCGGATCAGCCCATTCGAGCTTGAAAGCGTCTTGATCGAGCATCCTGCCGTCGCCGAGGCCGCAGTGGTGCCGTCGCCCGACCCGATGCGGCTTGCAGTGCCGAAGGCGTTTCTTGCACTCACGTCCGGCCATGCCCCTGATCGGGCGACGGCTTTGTCCATCTTCCGGCATTGTCGCGCTACGCTCGCGCCGTTCAAACGGGTGCGCCGGCTCGAATTTGCCGAATTGCCTAAAACGATTTCCGGCAAGATACGTCGCGTCGAGCTGCGCCGCGCCGAGGCCGCCAACCAGCAGAGCGGTAAGCGAGCATCGCTTGAGTTCTGGGAAGACGATTTCTCTGAAGCCGAGATGAAGTGACGTGATCGCGCTCGGTAAACTCATCCGCACAACGGCGTTCAAGCTGACGCTCGTTTATCTCGGCATGTTCGTTTTGTTTGCAGCATCGCTGCTCGGTTACTTTGCCCTCAACACGCGCCGGCTGATCACTGACCAGATCACAGCCACCGTCAATGGCGAAGTTAGCGGTCTTTCGGAGCAATACGGACAAGGCGGTCTACGGCGCTTGGTGACGGTTGTCGATCTGCGCTCGCGCCGTCCGGGATCGAGCCTTTATCTGGTCACGACGCCGAGCGGCGAGGGGCTTGCTGGCAATGTCGGTTCGCTGGAGCCTGGCGTACTCGATCGTCCGGGATGGCTGGAAACGAATTATCGTCGCTTGGAATCGCCCGAAGGCGCCAACCATCGTGCGATGGTACGGGTGGTGCAGCTTGCGGGTGGCTTTCATCTCTTGGTCGGCCGCGATCTCGACGAACGCGAACGCTTGTTCGGCATCATCGTCAATGCCGGTCAATGGTCGTTGGCACTGGTCATCGTGCTCGGGCTGCTTGGTGGATTTTTCGTCAGCCGCCGCGTGCTCAGTCGCATCGACGCGATGACCGGAACAGCACAGACGATCATGGCGGGGGACCTTTCTGGGCGCCTGCCGGTCGCCGGCACGGGCGACGAACTCGACCGTCTCGCCGATAACGTCAACGCGATGCTGGAACGGATCGAAGCGTTGATGCGCGGATTAAAGGAGGTCTCCGATAATATTGCGCACGATCTCAAGACGCCGCTGACCAGGTTGCGCAATCGCTGCGAGCAGGCGCTGCGCGGTGCGGAGGGTGAGGCCAGCTACCGCGCGGCGCTGGAATCGACGATTGCCGAATCGGACGACCTCATCCGCACTTTCGATGCGCTGTTAATGATCGCTCGCGCCGAATCCGGGCAAGCACGCGACAACATGATGGAATTCGATGCGTCTGAGATCGCTCGCGATGTCGGCGAGCTCTACGAGCCAGTCGCCGACGAGAAGGGTATTGCCCTGAAAGTCGATGCGTCGGCGATAGCTCCGGTGCGCGGTAATCGCGAATTGGTCAGTCAGGCGCTCGCCAATCTCATCGACAATGCCATCAAATATGCCGGTCCAAATGGGAA
>DASZCJ010000532.1:0-8389 GCA_035943155.1 Xanthobacteraceae bacterium
ATGATCCTGTACTGGCCCGTCGGCGGCGCCAAATACCGCATATCGAGCCATCAGCGCTTCGCCGAGCATATCGCTTTCGCGCGAGAGAACGGGCTCGCTCGCGTAGCCACGCTCGTGCGCGCGCAAGGCAAGCCCTTCGGCGCCGATCCGCGCGGCGGCCCGTGGGCTTCGGTGATCAAAAACGACGCGGCTTTTGCCGCCATTTACGCGCGCCAGGATTTGCAACGCTACATCGCAATTTGCGAGACGATGCGCGACGCTTTGTTCGACCGCGACACCGCGCCCGGCGCGCAGCCCGAGCAATTGATGGGCGCCGCCATTCCGGCCTTCATCGTGCCGGGACACGACGCCGCGCACGCGACCTCGGCGGCGCGCTATCTCGAAGAATGCCTGCCGCAGTCGCGTTATTGGGATGTCGCGGTCGAGGCGCAAACCGAAGACACGACGAATCCACAGGTGCTCGAGTTTCTGCGCGCCGTGAAATTATAGCCGGCCAAAGCCGCCGATTTGGCGCGCTGCAAAATGCGCCTACGGCGGGTGCGAACGCTCAAGCCGGGGCGTCAGGGCCCTGATCGTCGTGTCCTGGACGCTCGCGCGCTTCGCCATCGGGCGTCTTCTGCCGTTCAGGCGCCGGCATGGTTCGGTGGCGCAACCGGATCACATTGTCGCCGCCGCTTGCGTCTGTTTCCACCGTCGCTGTCGCTATTGCGCGGCTCAAGTGCGATAATTCGAAGGGCTTGCGCAGCACAGCGAATTCGAGTTCCGCCGCCGTCGCGCTGCTGCTGTAGCCGGTCACCAGTACGATTGGCAGATCTGGCTGCCGCTGGCGGAGTGCGCGCGCTAATCCGACGCCGTCCATTGATCCAGCCATCACGATATCGCTGATGACGAGTTGGAACCGCACATGCGCCGCAAGCTCGAGCGCGGTTGCCGCACTTTCCGCCCGCTGTACCCGATAACCGAGCTGCCGGACCATCTGCTCAGTGACTTTGGCGACCTCCGGATTGTCTTCCACCACGAGCACGGTCCCGCCTTCGAGATGATCAATGACGCTATCGCGTTCGCCCCGCTCCTTCTTTGGCTTTCCCGTGGCACGCGGCAAATAAAGCGTGACGCAGGTGCCGCGACCGAGTTCGCTGCTGATCGTTACCGTTCCCCCGGACTGGTGGGCAAACCCGTGGACCTGCGACAACCCCAGTCCGCTGCCTTTGTTCGCACCTTTGGTGGTGAAGAATGGATCGAACACCAAGGACAGGATGTCGGGGGCAATGCCGCAACCGTTGTCGGCGACGCTCAACGCGACGAATTCACCTCGCAACCCGGCGGGTGTCTGTTCCGGCGGCAATTGCACGTTCTCGGCAGAGATGCTGATAACGCCGCCGTCCTGGGGTATTGCATCGCGGGCGTTTAGCGCGAGGTTGACCAGCGCCAACTCAAATTCGCTGCTGTCAATTTGCACCTGCCAAGTTTCGGGAGGAACGTCGGTCACCAGCCGCGCCGATGCGCCGAGCGACGTTGTCAGCATATTGCGAAACGCCTCGATGCTTTCGCCGAGGTTGGCGACCGCTGGATGGAACGTCTGCCGCCGTGAAAACGTCAACAGCTGCCGGGTCAACGTCGCGCCGCGCTTGGCAGCGAGTTCGATCGCCTCGACGGCACGACGGCCGCTTTCATCGCCGGCAGTCAGCTTCTTTAGCGATTGCAGATGGCCGCTGACGATCATCAGAAGATTGTTGAAATCGTGCGCCACACCGCCAGTCAGCTGGCCCAGCGCTTCCATCTTCTGCGCCTGAGCGCGCTGCGCTTGCGCTTCTTGCAGCGCCAATTGCGCATTTCTTCTTTCGGTGATGTCGCGCGTGATCTTGGCGAAGCCGATCACCGCGCCGTCCTCGCCGGTAATGCGGTCGATCACCGCATTGGCCCAGAACAGACTGCCGTCCTTGCGCACGCGCCAGCCCTCCGCCTCGAACCGGCCGTCCTGCGCCGCGATTTGCAGCGCGCGCGCCGGTAAGCCTGCGGCACGATCGCGATCGGGATAAAAGCGGGAGAAGTGCTGTCCGACGATTTCGTCGGCCGTGTATCCCTTGATCCGTTCGGCGCCAGTATTCCAATTAATAACCAGACCGTTGGGATCGAGCATGTAAAGCGCGTAATCGGTGACGCCAGCGATCAGCGTACGGAATTGCCGCGCGGTTTCCCGCAAAGTCTGCTGCGCGATCTGACGCTCGGTAATGTCGCGGGTGATTTTGGCGAAGCCGATCAATTGCTGCTTCTCGTCGCGGATGGCATCGACCTCCACCGCGGCCCAGAAGCGCCCGCCATCCTTGCGCAGCCGCCAGCCTTCAGCTTCGTAATGGCCATCGCGCGCTGCAGCTTCGAGGACGCGCGCTGGCAAGCCCGCCATGCGGTCGTCACGCGTGTAGAATTTTGAAAAATGCTGACCGACGATCTCCGCCGCTGAATAGCCTTTCAGCCGCTCCGCTCCAGAATTCCAGTTCACAATGATGCCGCTCGGATCGAGCATGTAGATGGCGCAATCCTTGACGGCTTCGACCAGGAGGCGGAATTTGCGCTCGCTTTCGTAGAGCGCGTGCTGCGCCGCTTGTCGCTCGGTAATGTCGCGGGTGATCTTGGCGAAGCCGACGACGCGACCTCGGGCATCGCGGACCGGCTGCACGATCGAGGCCGCCCAGAACCGGCTGCCATCCTTGCGAACGTGCCATCCCTCCTGCTCGGCGCGCCCAGCGCGGCTGGCGCGGGCAAGAATTTGACCCGGCACGTCCTTTGCTCTGTCTTCGGCTGTGAAGAACAGTGAAAAATGCTGGCCGATAATATCGCGCGCCCGGTAGCCCTTGATCCGTTCGGCACCGGAGTTCCAGGTCCGGATCACGCCCTCGTTATCGAGAAGATAGACCGCATAATCGGTGACGGCATCAACGAGCAGCGGGAGCCGTTCGGACGCAGGCAAGTCTTGTATGGAACCAGAAAACTTGAGTTCCATTTTCTCCACACGCCTTCAGTGACTTCGACTTCTTTATGTTAGGGGGAACCGTTGCTATTGTGAACCGGTTGGGGCTTTAAGCCCAATCTTTCCAGCCTTAATCAGTTCCTGCACATTCGGTTTGACATGCGAATAAGCGCAAACAAGCTTACCTCGGTAATAGCCTGGTCAGGCGGGCTTTTGCACCTGGGCCCCCCGGGCGACCGGGAGGACGGCCTGCCAAGGAGCGTCCCATCACAGCCGCTGCCGTCGGAACGGGAAGACCTGCCTTACAAAGTCGAAATTTGGAATGACAGCGGCGCGTCGGTCGAGCAGATCGTCGCCGTCACCGCCAATGCCAGCATCGGCTATGCCGCGTATTACGCGGCCACGCGCGAGTTCCCGGATCGCCACATCACGTTGCGCCACAAGAGCAGCGTCGTCGCTCGATGGAGCGGGCCGAAGCATTAAATTATTTGCATTGCCGCGACTGCTGCAGAGAACCGCGATGAATCAGCGAACAGCCAAGGACGGGCGCGCGAGCGTCCTCGCAGCGCAGACGGAGAAGCTTTCTTATAGCATCGAACTGTGGGACCCGGACGCGCGAGCACTTGAACGCGTGCTGGCGCGCGCGTTCAGTCCGCAGCTCGCCCGCGCCATATTCCACGCAGCGCAAAAGGAGCATCCCGATCAGCGGATCCTATTGCGCCGCGGCACCCGAACCGTCGCCGATTCCGCCGACTAGGACGAGACGGGTTTTCAGTATTTCGGGTCGCGGTCCAAAAGCTCGATCGAGACGCCTTCCGGCCCGCGCAGAAAACAGATGCGCACGCCGGGGCGAACGGTCGTAGGCTCGCGAGTAAATTCAACGCCTTTCTTTTTGAGTTCGGCCGCGATCGCATCGATACCGCTCACTGCAAGTCCGAAATGATCAAGCCCGCGATAGGGCGTGACCGGCGGGGCGTTCACGCCATCGCTGGGAGCGACTGGAGCGATGAAGATATTGGCGCCGCCGAGCTTGAGATCGATACGCGGCTTGCCTTGCTGCATGCTGCGCAGCACTTGCGCGCCGAGCATTGATTCGAACCACCGGGCCGTCGCCTCGGGATCGGCGGTGCGCAGATGAATATGGTCCCACGTGATATTGTTTGTCTGTTGTGCCAAGGCGTCTCTCCCTGTGACTGCTCACTACCGGCATCATTTTGGCGGAACGTCAGCGGTTGCACAATCGGCTACAGATCAGGTCCGAGGGTAAGCTTTTCGGGATTATGCTTTTTATTTGAGCATGATCTTTTCCGAAAACCGGTTCCCACTTTTCGGGATCATGCTTTAATGCCGCGCCGGCTTGGCCTCGCCCGGCAGAGCAGCCGACGCCGCGCGAGCGGCAGGGACGGCGAGCCAACCCGCCTGCGCGACGACCCCGTGCAGCATCTGCAGCACGCGTTGAATTTCATCGCGCTTGACGACGCCGGTCACGCCATGTCCGCTTTGGCCGCGCAGCTCGAGACGGAAGGCGTCTTGCTCGCGTGCAATCGTCAGCCGATCGGCGAGCTCCGCGGCAACTGCGCTGGATTTGAGAATGTCAGACGGCGTCTGCGACATCGCCGGAGCGGTCTTGGCGATGGCCGCTTCGCGCTCGAACGCAATCGCTTCGCTGCGCAGATCCGCCGGCGCGCGTTGCGCGAGATCCGAAGTATTGGCCAGGTATTCGGTGGCGCGTTCGAGCACCGCCAGCGCCAGCCGCCTGGTCAGCCAGCACGACCAAGCATCGGGCCTCCGGCATTGATCGCGGCGGCGATCCGATCTTCCTGCGGCGCGTAGACGAAGGTGATGGTTTTCAAGGTCCGTAGCATGCGTTTCGAACACCGTCGGCAAAAAGTAAAGCGCGCTTCTATTGTTTAAGCATGATCTTTTCCGAAAACCGGAATCCACTTTTCGGGATCATGCTTTATTGGATCAGTTCGGGCCACGGCACGATGGTCGATTTCACTGTTTTCATCGCCATCGCGTCGGCGACCGCACGCCCGATGCCTTCCTCGGAGAAAGGATAGAGCGTCTGCATGTCCAGCCAAGGATATTTGGCGCGGGTGCGATAGAGCATGTCGACGCCAAGCGGCAGATCGTTACCGGTAAATGCCCACGAGCCGAGCAGAGTGACGTCCTTGGCGCAGAAGCGGTGCCAGGATGTCATGATCGAGCCGGCATCGGTGAACTGGCCCATTTCAACATAAGTGCCGCCATCACGTAAGAATTCGATGCCTTCGGGGCCGGCGCTGGGATGACCGGAGCAGTCCATCACCACATCGGCGCCGAAGCCGCCGACAATGTCGCGCACGCGCGCGATGCGCTCGTCGGCGGTCTTATGTTGCTCGATATCCACCGTCGCTTCGGCGCCAAATTTACGCGCCAGTGCGAGCCGCGGCTTTTCCGGCGCGCCGACACAAATGACCCGGCCGGCGCCCATCTCTTGCGCCGCCGCCACGGCAAGAATGCCGATCGGGCCGGAGCCCTGGACGACGACGGTATCGCCCCATTTGAAGCCGCCGGCGCGTGCCGCGCGGTTGAAGGCGCGAATGCATGACGTCAACGGCTCGGACAGTGCGCCGAGCCGCAGCGGCATGTCGTCGGGCAAATTGTAGATCTTGGTGCCGGGCAACATGTCGAGATCGACATAGACATATTCTGCCCAGCCGCCCCACAGATGCGGCGGCTTATCGAAGCCGAGATAGCGGCCGTAATAGACCGGTGTCAGGCATTTGTTGGCGTTCTCGGGATAATGGATGCAGTAATAGCAGCGGCCGCACGGCATGAGCGGCGGGATCATCACTTTCGATCCGACCCGCAGCGGCTTGCTCATGAAATCCTCTTTGAGCGCGCCTCCCAATTCGACGATGACGCCGCCGAGTTCGTGCCCCAGCGTGAACGGCCATGGCAGCTGTTTTGGCCAGTGACCTTTAAGGATGTGCAGATCGGTGCCGCAAACGCCGCAGGCGCCGATTTGAATGAGCGCCGCATTGTTTGGGATTTTCGGCCACGGCACGGCACGGATCACCGGCGCCGCGCCGGGGCCGGCAAAGGTCGAGACGCGGATTTGTTCCATGCGGCAAGCCTCAAGCGATGGAGCCGCTAGTTTAGCATCCGTGCAGCGGTGCGTCGGTCAGTTTTTGTAATGCGTCAAGCGTCAGCCCTTCGACCATTTCGCGCACGGCAAAGCCTTCGGCGGTGACATCGAGGACGGCGAGATTGGTATAGACGCGCTTGACGACGCCGAGCGCGGTGAGCGGATAGGTACAGTGGCGGACCAGCCGGCTTTCGCCGGATTTCGTTTGTTGCTCCATAAGGACCCAGACTTGGCGGGCGCCGACAGCAAGATCCATGGCGCCGCCGACCGCGGGCGCACTGTCATTATCCGAGGTCGACCAATTGGCGAGGTCGCCATTCTCGGCGACCTGAAACGCGCCGAGCACGCAGAGGTCGAGATGGCCGCCGCGAATAAGGGCAAAGCTGTCGGCGTGATGCATAAAGGAGCCGCCACTGCGCAGCGTGACATATTGCTTGCCGGCGTTGATCAGCCAGCGGTTGATCTCGTCCGGCGCCGGCGCCGGACCCATGCCCAGCACGCCGTTCTCGGAATGGAAAATCACTTCGCGTTCGGCGGGCACATGATCGGCCACCTGCAGCGGCGCGCCGATGCCGAGATTGACGTACCAGCCCTCGGGAATGTCACGGGCAACGCGCGCCGCCATCTCGTTGCGCGTAAGCGGCCGATGCCTGGCGATAACGTTCACTGCTGCCTCATCACGTGACGGTCGGTTCGCCGTAGGGCACGTGCAGCACCCGAGTGACATAAATTCCGGGAGTGGCGACCTTTTCCGGATCGAGCGCGCCGAGATCGACAATGTGCTGTGCCTGCGCGATCGTCAACTTCGCCGCCGTTGCCATTACCGGATTGAAATTGCGCGCCGATGAGCGATAGGTCAGGTTGCCCCAGCGGTCCGCCTCCCACGCCTCGATCAGTGCAACGTCGCCGGCAAGCGCGTCTTCCAGAAGATATTTGCGACCGCGAATTTCGCGCTGCTCTTTGCCGGCAGCAAGCTTGGTCCCCGCTCCCGTGGCGGTGAAGAAAGCCGGAATGCCGGCGCCGGCGGCGCGCAACCGTTCCGCCATTGTCCCTTGCGGCACAATCTCAAGTTCGATTTTGCCGGCACGATAAAGTCCCTCGAACACCACCGGATCGACTGTGCGCGGGAAAGAGCAAATGATTTTGCGCACCCGGCCAAGTTCCAGAAGCCGCGCCAGGCCGATGCGGCCGACGCCGGCATTGTTGGACACGACAATGAGGTCTTTCGCGCCATGCTCGATGAGCCCGTCGATCAGCGCATTAGGCTGACCGATGCTGCCAAAGCCGCCGAGCAGCACGGTGGCGCCGTCGCGGATTCCGGCCATGGCTTGGGCCATTGATTGCACGATTTTGTTGATCATTGCAGCGCGCGAATGAGCGTAATGATTGTTACCCCACCACGCGCGCTCGCGCCGCTCCGCCAAAAGCCGGCATCACCTCGTGGGCGAAACGGCGCAAGCTGTCCTGGCCAGCGCCAGCACCACCGTTGAGCAATACGTAGCCAACGCCGAGCTGTTGCAGGTTTTCCAACTTCCGTGCGATTTCATCAGGCGTGCCGTAGAGCGCGCTCTCCTCGCTTGCTTCGCGCGTGTCGGAGAACGCCATGATGCTTGCTTTGCTCTTGGTGCCGTCCGGGGCGTTGGAGACGGCGGCGAGGCGGCGCTGGGCTTCGAGCCGGCGTTCCAGCGCGGCTTCCTTGTCGGCTTGATCCTTGGCCACATAAAAAGCGCGCGCGACGCCGATATCCATCGGGTCGAAGGCACGGCCGCGCGCTTCAACCGCGGCTTTGAACGTCGCGATGCGCTCGGCAACGGTTTCGAACGAGGCGAACTGGTCAAGCAAGAGATTAAAGCCGCGTTCGGCGACCTGGCGGATCGAATCCGGCGCGCCGGCCGCCATCCACATCGGCGGATGCGGCTTCTGCGCGGTCGGCGGCTCGACGATGATGTCCTCGAAGCGCCAGTATTTTCCGTGATGCGAGAAACGCTGCTTGGACGTCCAGCATTTCACGATGACGTCGAGCGATTCACTAAACCGTGCATCGGCTTCCGCCATGGGAATGCAAAAACCGGCGAATTCATTGTGGCGATAGCCTTTGCCGACGCCGAAATCGAGTCGGCCGCCGGACAGAAGATCGATCGTGGCGGCTTGCTCGGCGAGCAGCACCGGATTGTGCCAAGGCAGCACCAAGACTGCGGTACCGAGCCGTAGCGTTTTGGTTTTTGCTGCGACCCAGGTCAGCAGCGCCAGACTGGCTGAGACTTGACCAAAACCGGTGAAATGATGCT
>DASZCJ010000533.1:0-1751 GCA_035943155.1 Xanthobacteraceae bacterium
GTCTGGCGTCGACGGGCAATTTGCCCAAAGCTTCTCAGGCAAATTTCTGTTTTCCTTCTGGCCGCGGCGTCCAATTTATACGAGGGGCCCGCCCCCATTAACACGGAAGGAAACACGCCCATGTCATGGACAACTCCGACACTTGTCGAAGTGTGCATCGGCCTTGAGATCAACGGCTATCTGCCGCCCGAGTTTTGAGCAATGTCCGCCGGCCGCGGCTTGCGGCCGGCACACAATCGCAATTGTTCTAGGATCGGCGCTGACGGCCTGTCATTACGGCCAATCGCTTGGCCGCATGTCGCGAAACGGCACTGGCTCAGACAGCAGCACGACAACATGATTGGCCCCCGGATCCTGGGCGCGAGCGCACATATCGTTTCGGGATCTTTTCGGGAACCTGACGCCCCCGGTACGAACCAGTGCTGGCCGTGGCTGACGCTGCTCACGCACTTGCCGAAAAGCAGCTCACATGCAGTTACAAACCATAATAGGTCAACCGCTCCCGCGTCCATTAGGGCTCCTCGCCGACTCACCCATCGCTGTCCGCTCGGTTGTCCCTATTGCTCGAACCCGATCGCTCTCGAGTCACGCGGGGACGAGATCGACACGGCCACCTGGGCACGGGTATTTGCCGAGGCCGCTGACCTCGGCGTGCTCCAGGTCCATCTTTCGGGCGGAGAGCCGGCGGCACGGCGTGACATCGTCGAGATCACTGCGGCGGCCCATCGCGCGAACCTGTACACCAATCTGATAACCTCAGCCGTTGGGTTCACCGGGAAAACGCTCGCGGCGCTGGCGCAAGCCGGCCTCGATCACGTCCAGATCTCAATCCAGGACAGTGACGCCACCTCGGCAGACCGGATCGCTGGCTACGAAGGCGCCTATGCGCGCAAAAAGGCTCTCGCCAGAGAAGTGGTGCGGCTTGGCATTCTGCTCACGGTCAACGCTGTCATCCATCGTGCCAATATAGACCGCGTCGCTGCCATGGTTGACCAGGCGGTCGCGCTCGGCGCCAGGCGGGTCGAGATTGCCCATGTTCAGTATTACGGCTGGGCCATTGTGAACCGCGCAAAGCTGATGCCGACCAGAGAGCAAGTCGAACGCGCGGCTGGTTGTGTCGAGGCCCTGCGCAAACGCTACCACGGCAGCATTGTGATCGATGTCGCTCTACCGGACTATTTCGCACGCTACCCCAAACCCTGCATGGGCGGATGGGGGCGCCGGTCGCTCAATGTCTCGCCGTCAGGCAAAGTTTTGCCTTGCCATGCAGCCGAAACCATCCCCGGTCTCGAGTTCTGGTCGGTGCGCGAGCGTTCGCTCGCCGACATCTGGCAGTCTTCACCGGCTTTCAACGCCTTCCGGGGCACGGATTGGATGAAGGAGCCGTGCGCCAGTTGTCCGCGGCGGTTTGAGGATTTCGGCGGCTGCCGCTGTCAAGCTCTGGCGCTCATGGGTAACGCGCGTGCCACTGATCCAGCCTGTCATCTATCGTCCCATCACGCCCTCATGGCCGACCTCGCCGAGCAGCGCGACGACGCGCCCTACATCTACCGGCGTCAGCGGACCGACCGCATCACAGCGGCTGAAAACGCTCTGGTGGAGCGCTAGGAGCACCTCAAGTCGCCACTATTTTCCCAGATGAAAATTGCCTGCCTGACAAACTTATCGCGGCCAGTTTCGGCCTTGGCATCACTCTTGCTTGTATCCGTTTGGGGGCTTCCTTCGAGAGGTCAGCCAATGGCTGACTCTAA
>DASZCJ010000534.1:0-16709 GCA_035943155.1 Xanthobacteraceae bacterium
TGCACATATTGCGTGACAAATTGGACGCCGGCGCCGCCTGCATAGAACGCAAAAATTGCATCGGGTTTTGCGGCGCGCGCCTTGGAGAGTTCAGCCGAGAAATCGAGCTGATCGGGCCAGCGCGTAAGCTCCTGCCCCACGATTTGACCCTTGAAAGTCTGTTGCACGCCCGCGAGCATGTCTTTTCCCGCGGCGTAGTTAGGACCGATGAGGAAGGCGGACTTCACGCCCTTCTGATTCATATACAAACCGACCGCTGCAGGCGTCTGATCGTTCTGCCACGAGGTCGAAAATGCATAGGGCGTGCACAATTCGCCGGCAAACGGCGAGGCACCGGCATTGGTGACTACCGTCATCGTCTTCGAATCGACCAATGGCTTGAGAGAGGCGAGCAGCACATTCGACCAAATATATCCCACGACAAAATCGACATGATTGGACTCGATCAATTCTTGGGTCTTCTGCACACCCACTTCCGGCTTGGTCTGATCGTCGGCGTAAATCACTTCGACCGGCAGGCCGCCAAGCTTGCGCCCATGATGGTCGAGCCCAAGCTCGAACGAATTTTTCATGTCGTTGCCGATCGCGGCAGGTGGACCGGTAAAAGTCGAAATGAAACCGATCTTCACCGTTTTTTGCTGGCCCATCGCCGGCCCAGCGGCGAGTGCCAGCACGGTGCCCGCGGCAATACACACTATTCTCATTTAGCCCCTCCTCTGGTGGGCGACGGCCGATGCGTCAAAGCATATCAAAGTACTCACGGCGCTCCCATTCGCTGACGTCGGCCCCTTCAGGGTTGTTGGTCGTTTCCTTGCGGCACCGGGTGATCTCAGCTTCCTTCATATGAACATAATAGTCCACAAATCCTTCGCCAAATCCGGCTCGGAAACAGGCGCTCGCGCGTAATGCCGCAAGCGCCTCTTCCAGCTTCGCCGGCAAAGCCTCTGCGGCGCTCTTCTGATACGGCGCCTCGGCGGCTGGACCTGGATCGAGACTACGGGCAATTCCATCGAGCCCCGCGTAGATCTGCGAGGCTATATAGAGGTACGGGTTGGCCAACGGTTCGCCGCTGCGATTTTCAATGTGCGTTGCCGGATCGCCGCACTCCCCCATGATGCGGATCATGACGCCGCGATTGTCCTTGGCCCAGACCGCTTGAACGGGGGCCATGGTGTTGCGGCCGCGATAGCGCTTGTAGCCATTAATTGTCGGCGTAGTGAAGGCCGTCGCGGCGCCCGCATTGGCCAACAGTCCCGCCAAAAACTTACGCCCGAGCGGCGACAGCACGTCCCTGTCATTCTGCGACGTAAAGGCGTTCGCTTTGGATTTCGTATCGACGAGCGATTGATGCAGATGCCAACCGCTGGCGAGCGTATTGGGCAGGCGGGGCCGGCACATGAAGCTTACGAGATAGCCATGCCGACGCGCCACCTGTTTGAGCGTGCTGCGCAACAGCACCATCGCATCGGCGGCTGCGATCCCGATTTCGGGAGCGAACGTGAACTCATATTGGCTAGGGCCGAATTCCACTTCCACGGACTGCAGCGGCAGGCCGAGCGCTACGACACTCTTGCGCAAGATATCAAGAATTGGCGCGACCTGATCGTAGCGGCCCTCAGTGAGGTATTGATAGCCATGCGTCGTGTGGCTCACCAGCGGCGGCTCGGCGGGCCAGTCGAGCGTATCAGTGGCAAGCTTGAGATCTTCTATCTTGAACAGGTGAAACTCAATCTCGAGGCCGGCCACATAATCGAAACCGGCTTTGGAAAGTTTACTGAGCGCATCGCGGCAAAGCTGCCGGGTTCCGAGCGGGACCTTCTTGCCGTTGGCAAAATAGCAGTCACACAAAACCCAGCCGGTGTTTTCTGCCCAGGGCAAGGTACGAAAAGTTTGCGGATCGGCCACCATGATGAAATTACCGGCGCCGCCCATTTCCGAAATGGCCAACCCCGCGCCCGGCTCAAAAACCGGAAACACGGTCCGATGCGCAGTATCCTTGGCAAAAAGCGTGCTGGTCATTGTTACGCCGCTACGCAGCGCATACGAGGCTTCGGCTGCAACGAGAGTCTTACCCCGCAGGACGCCGTGTTGATCCGGAAATGAAAAACGAACAAGCTCAAGTTTCTTTTGGCTGATCGCTTTCTCGACAGAAATGGCGGCGCGAACTTGTGCTCCGCTCCACAATCGATGCCGATCGACAAAACTCAACGCCAACGATCGGCGCTTATGCGATGACATCCTATTGCTCCGACATATTGCCCGACATGCTCCCGGACGGCGGCTTCGCGGATTAAACTCAGGGCAATTTAGCCCAACTGGCGGCATTACGCTTGGCGGCGTCGGTACGCTGCCAATAACCGCGGCAGTCGTCCGTCGGACCGATACCGTCGATCGCCGCCGGTCCAGTCATCATCTTGGCGGAGGCCGCGTCGAAGGCGATCGGCAGGACGTCGCCCTTTTCGACAGCGTCAATCGCGGCGCGCAATAGCCGGCGATATGCGGCGATCGCTTTGTCGGATTGCCCGAGATGCTCTTGGGTGCGATCGGCGATCTCGCCCATCGACTCGCAGGCCCATTGGTCGTGAACATTGATGTCGGCGCCCATCCCGGTATAGGTGTCGTGTTCCTGCTCGTGCGGATCGAACCCGTAATTGTTGCTCTTGTTCTTGCGCGGGATGTAATCCGGCAATTCATAGAGCTGCAGGCGTTGCCGCCGCATCTCATCTTTGTCGACGGGCACTCCGAAACTCGTGAAGATCGCATACCAATAATGCTTTTTATCATCGATTGGCACGTGCCACTGCGTGATGGTCATGTCCCGGCTCATCGGTATGACGAACGCATTCGGGAACATCAAATTCGTCACCCGCACGTGGCTATTGTCGGCATCGATCTGCCGCAGCGCCAAAATGCGAAAGCCGAAATCTGTCGGCTCGACCTCAATGCTCGGCCGCGGAAATTCGCGCATGATCTTGGTCATCGGAATTGCTGAATCAATCGACGTATCACGGAACAGCTTGCCGTAACCCTCCTTGGGATCTTCGTCATGAAAAAAACGATGCAGGAAAGACGTGTGCGCCGGATCGATCCCGACCTCCAATGATTGCAGCCAGTTGCAATCAATCATGCCCTTGAACGCAAAAGTGTGCGAACGCGGCGCGACGAAGCAATCGAAATCGGGAAATTCCGGCGGCGCTCCGGTACCCATATAGGCAAATAAAATGCCGCTGCGCTCCAAGACGGGATAGGCCTTATGACGGATGTTGCGACAAAGATTGCTGTCCTCCGGCTCCGCCGGCGTTTGCAGGCATTTACCTTCGACATCGAATAGCCAGCCGTGAAATGCGCAGCGCAAGCCGCCGTGCTCGAGACGCCCATAGGTAAGATCGGTACCGCGGTGCGGACAGGCTCGGCCAAGGAGTCCGTAACGCCCCGTCTCGTTTCGGAAGATTACCAGGTCTTCGCCAAGTAACCGCACTGGCTTTATAGGACGGTTGCCACTGAGCTCGTCGACCAAGGCGGCCGGTTGCCAATAGCGGCGCAGCAACTCCCCAGCGGGTTTACCGGGACCAACGCGCGTGATCCGATCATTCTGTTCCGCACTCAACATGGCGATCTCCAAAACTCCTTGCCTGCCAAACCGCCGAAACGTTCACAGCAACAGCGCGGCACTGTCGGCGATGCGTAGTCCGGTTGGCGTCAAAACCGCAGCCGCTGCCCATTGCATCGCAGCAGCAATTGATCCCACCGGTTTGACACGCCACTGTAGCCCGGCAATGCGCTAAATGCCCCTTACAAATGGTCCCTTTTTTAGAATAGCAAAGCATTGATGAGACGAACTTATGAGCCAAAGAATTGAACTCGGTCTCGATACATTCGGTGACATCCACGCTGGTCCGGACGGCCAGTTGTTGAGCCACGCGCAAGTGATCCGGAGCGTGATCGACGAAGCAGTGCTTGCCGACGAAGTCAACGTTCATTGTATCGGGCTAGGCGAGCATCATCGGCCGGATTTTGCCATATCTTCTCCCGAGGTCCTCCTCGCCGCCATCGCCTCGCGGACCAAGCGCATTCACCTTGCCTCGTCGGTGACGGTGCTGTCATCCGACGACCCCATCCGGGTGTTTCAGCGGTTCTCGACTGTTAACGCGGTATCAAACGGCCGTGCCGAGGTGATCCTCGGCCGCGGGTCGTTTACCGAGTCCTTTCCGCTATTCGGATACGATCTATCCGATTACGAGGCGCTATTCGACGATAAGCTCGATCTGTTCGCTGCACTCCTGAAGAACGAAGCCGTCACCTGGCAGGGCCAAACGCGCCCTCCCCTGACCAATCAGCGTATATTTCCGCCAATCGAGGCCGGCCCGCTCAAGACCTGGATCGGCGTCGGCGGCAGCCCTGAATCGGTCGTCCGTGCCGCGCATTATGACTTGCCGCTGATGCTTGCCATTATCGGTGGCGATCCCAATCGCTTTCGCCCCTATGTCGATCTCTACCACCGCGCTTTCGCGCAATTCGGCAGACCGGTTCGCGAAATCGGCGTGCACTCGCACGGCTATGTCGCCGAAACAGACGACCAAGCGCGAAAGGAACTGTGGCCGGATTACAAAAAGATGCGCGACCGAATCGGTGCCGAGCGCGGTTGGCCGCCGATGACCCGAGCCGCATTCGATTCGGAAATCGAAAGCGGCTCACTCTATGTCGGATCCCCCGAAACGGTTGCCCGCCGCATCGCCGCAACGGCAAAGGCGCTTGGCATTTCTCGTTTCCACATGAAATATAGCGCCGGCGCGCTGTCGCATGACAAGATCATGCGCTGCATCGAATTATACGGCCGCAAGGTGATTCCACTCACGCAGGATATGCTCGCGTGAGCGCTATGTTACCGCCGTCGCAAAGTTTATGCGATTTTGCCCGCCACCCAAGTGTGATGCACTTCGATGCTGTCAGAATCGATTGCCACCATGTCGGCGCGATATCCTGGCGCGAGTTTCCCCACCCGATCGCCGAGACCAAGGAAATGCGCCGGGTGGGTCGAAGCAAAACGCAGCGCCTGCGTAAGCGGCACGTCCAATAAGCGCACGCAATTGCGAACCGCGCTGGCCATGTCGAGACAGGCGCCGGCGAGCCGGCCGTCTTCCCGAGCGCAGCGCCCATCGCGCAGCACAATTGGTTCGCCATTGAGGTTGAAAGTGCTGCGCGTTCCGCCCACCGGAGGCATCGCGTCGGTTACCAGCATGGGATGGCCGAGGCCTCGCAAAGCGAGCCGCAGCATGGCCGGCGCGACGTGAATTCCGTCCACAATCAGGCCGTACCAGACATCGGAAGATTCCAGCGCCGCTGCAATCGGTCCCGGCTCACGCGACTCAAGCGCCCGCATGGCGTTGAACAAATGCGTGAAGCCGGTCAGTCCAGCAGCGATGGCCTGCTGTGTCTGTGCATAGGTCGCCATGGAATGGCCGAGCGCCACACGCACGCCGGCTTTGACGAGCTTGCCGATAAACTCACTCGGCACTTGCTCCGGCGCCAAGGTGACAAGCGTTACGCCTTGGCGCCGCACCGCGATCATATCGAGATCGTCTGATGTGGGCTGCCTGATAAAACGCCGATCGTGCACACCGCGTTTTTCTGGCGAGAGGAACGGACCTTCGAGATGGATGCCGAGAACGCCGGGCTCAACGTCGCTTAGTGCTTCCACCGCCGCCAAGGCCGATTTCATTTGCGCCGGACTGTCGCTGATCAGCGTTGGCAGTAGCGCCGTGGTGCCAAACCGACGATGCGCGCTGAGTATTTTGCGTATGGTCTCGGGCGTCGGCGCGTCGTTGAACAGGGCGTCACCGCCGCCATTGACCTGAACGTCGATGAAGCCAGGCGCCAGCCAGGCGCCTTCAGGTAATTCATGCAGTGGCATGGCGGGAGCGAGTTCGGCGCGCGAACCCACACCGATAATGCGCGCGCCGTCGATGATCACAGCCGCGTCGCGATGCAACCTTTCGCCATCAAACACGCAGCTCGCAGCAACCGCGTGCGGTTGCCCGCTTTGTGTGTCGCTCATCGCGTGCGTGTCACTTTTTGCAGATGCCGCGGCTGATCTACGTCAGTGCCGCGTTGCGCCGCAAGCCTTACCAGGAGGGCATAAAAACTCTGGATCATGCAGATCGCATCGGCATCGGGATGATCGGACGGCAAGACCGGCAGGCGACCGGTTTGCGCATCGCCTGGTTCGGCAACCATCACGCAAGCTCCCTTGCGGCGCAGATCGCCGACAAGAGCCGTCAAACTAGCCGCAGCTTCATCGCAAGGATTGAACGCCAGTATCCGAAACGCGTTTGAAACGAGCGCTATCGGTCCATGACGAAATTCGGCCGCGCTGAAGGCCTCGCCATGGAGATCACAGGTTTCTTTCAGTTTCAGGGCTGCTTCGCGCGCGATCGCCAGCGTTGGGCCGCGGCCGATTGTGATCAGGCTGTCGGCTCGGCTGAGCGCGGTAAGCGCTTCATGCCAATCGAGCTGGCTTGCCTGCATCAGCCGACTGGGTAGGCGCGCGTGGGCCAATCGCATTGCCGGATCGTCGACCCACACGGCCGTCAATTGCAACAGCGCCGCCAGTGACGCCACGAAGCTTTTGGTCGCGGCAATGCTTCGCTCAATTCCGGCGCCGAGCGGCAGAACGAATTCCGACGCCTCCGCTAAGGGGCTATTTGGGTCGTTGACGACTGCCGCCGTGATGGCGCCCGCCGCCCGTGCCATCGCCGCGGTCTCGATCAGATCGTCACTGCGGCCGGACTGCGAAACCGCCAAGAAAAACTGATCCTTCAGGTTCAAGGCGCGGCGATACACCGTCGCAATATTGGGCGCTGCGGCGGCGACAGGCAGGCCGAGGCGAAATTCGATCAGGTGCTTGGCAAAGGTCGCAGCGTGCGCCGAACTGCCCCGCGCGCAAGTGACGACAACTCTCGGCTGATGGCGATGAAGTCGCGCGATTAAGGCCGCCAACGGCGCGGCAAGGATATTTGTCTGCCGGTCGACGGCGGCCGCCGCCTCCTGCAGATCACTTTTCATACCGCCGCTTAACGTCATCGCCTTTGATCCCCGGGGCCGGGCAACATTACGCCACACGTTGCAACGATTCTGCGGCGGAGCGGGCAAGCGTCAGCGCGCCATCGACCGCGTCTCCCGCAGGCTCGGTGAGGCGCGATTTTGTCTCCCCCGCCAGCCATGGCTGCAGGGCCGGGGCGAAACCACCCACTAAGGCCAATCGCACAACGCCGAGCGCAACTAGCCTTACCGCGAGCCGATCAATATGTGCTGCGGACATTTGCATCAATTCGACCGCCGCCACGTCATTGCGCAGCGCGTGGTCGGCAATGCTTGGCGCGAAGGCACCAAAATCGCGCGGCGAAGCAGTCGCGGTCCAGCCAACGATTGCGTGCGGATCGTTGTCAAACTTCGTAAAAAGCACGCGCAACAGAGGCGTCCATGCGATGCGGCCGTCATGCGCCCACAAAACCCGGCGCAAGGCCTCAATGCCGATCCACGCACCGCTACCTTCGTCGGAGATCGGCAAACCCCAACCGCCGATGCGATAGGTCTGTTCTTTGATCACAGCCCAGCCCACCGCGCCGGTGCCGGCAACAATCACTCCGCCGTCCTTGCCGCCATGCGCGCCAATACATGCGGCATGGGCATCGGTCGTAATGACGGCGTTGCGGAAGGGATGATCATATTGCTTCGCAGCAGCCAATTGTCCGGGCTCGCTGGCACCGGCTAATGCGAGGCAAGCGACAATGCGAGAGATGTTTTGCTGCGCTAGATCGGCGGTGTCGAGGCATCGTCGCGCCGCATCGACAACCGAGGAAAAACTGGCCTCGATCCCGAGACGCAGATTAGCCGGTCCACTGACCGCCTCGGCGAGTAGCCTCCCGGAATAGGTCGATAGCCGCGCTCGAGATTGCGTACCGCCGCCATCAACGCCCAGAAGCAGGATGCTTGGCTCAACCATTGGCCTTCCTAAAGTCGTCAAATCGTTCCAGATTAGAAGAACAAAATGCAAGTAATTTGGTTTGATTTAAGGTCTACTCGATGGTCAAGGCTGGTTGATGGCGATTGTTGAATCTCATGGAGACTGAGCGTGTTAGCCCGCGTTATTCGGATATCGACCTGTGGGAACCGGGCGATATTCTGGACGCGCTGATCGAAAGCCAAATGGCCGCAGTCGCAGCCGTGCGTCCCGCCTTGGCCGCAATCGCATGTGCCGCTGAAACAATGCAGACGCGATTATCAGGTAATGGCAGACTGATTTATGTTGGTGCGGGAACGTCCGGTCGACTTGCAGTCCAGGATGGCGCCGAGCTTATTCCAACCTTCAACTGGCCGCAGGACCGCCTGCTTCTGTTGATGGCAGGAGGCAAGGATGCGCTGTTGCAATCGATTGAAGGCGCGGAAGACGAAATCGATCAAGCCGCGCGGCTGGTACGACAGCATCGGATTGGCGCCGCCGATGTGGTGATTGCGGTGGCCGCGAGCGGAACGACGCCGTTCACGGTGTCCTGCATGCGCGAAGCAAAACGGCGCGGGGCGTGCACGATCGGTATCGCTAACAACCGATCCACGCCGCTGCTCATGGAGGCGGATTGCCCAATTTGGCTTGACACCGGCCCTGAGCCGATTGCGGGTTCGACGCGAATGAAAGCCGGGACTGCGCAGCGCGTGGCCCTCAACCTGATCTCGACGCTGCTCATGATCCGCTTAGGCCGCGTGCATGCGGGACTCATGGTCGACGTGCAGGCGATCAACGCCAAGCTCGTCGGCCGGAGCGAAAACATATTGCGGCGGCTCAGTGGCCGCAGCGAGGACGAGGTCCGTGAGGCCCTGCACAGTGCCGGCGGGAATGTGAAAAAGGCGATGCTCCTTCTGCACGGTTGTACGGCCGAGAAAGCCGATGCGCTCCTCCAACAGGCCGGTGGGCGTTTGCGGACGGCGCTACGGATCGCGGGAAGCTCTTCTGCAGCCGCATCCGAGATCCTGACCGTGGACGCCGAGGCTGCATCCGCCGTGCCTGATAAGGTAGAAGATAGCTAGCTCCGCGGCATAGTGCGGCTCGCTCAGCCCTTCTTCGCTAGCGCGTCGAATTCCATCAGGCGCTCAAGGAGCGACGCTAAATCCTTCAGTGCAATCATATTCGGCCCGTCCGAAGGCGCACTATCGGGATCCTGATGCGTTTCGATGAATACACCGGCAATCCCGACGGCCGTCGCTGCGCGTGCCAGCACCGGAACAAAGGCCCGCTCGCCGCCGGACGACGTGCCCCGCCCACCCGGCTGCTGCACCGAATGGGTGGCGTCAAAGATTACCGGTGCGCCGATTTTTGCCAGGATCGGCAGTGCCCGCATATCCGAAACCAACGTGTTGTAGCCAAACGACACGCCGCGCTCGGTAACAAGCACGTTGGGATTGCCGGCGCCCGTGATCTTGGCCACCACATTGGCCATGTCCCAGGGCGCGAGGAACTGACCTTTCTTGACATTGATCGCACGCCCGGTCTTTGCCGCGGCAATGAGGAGATCGGTCTGGCGGCAGAGGAACGCAGGAATTTGCAAGACGTCGACGGCCTCTGCGACCGGCGCGCATTGGTCCGGCTCGTGTACATCTGTAAGAATTGGAATGCTCAACTCGCGGCGCAAGTCGGCGAAGATCGCGAGCGCCTTATCAAGGCCAAGCCCGCGAGCGCTTGACGCACTGGTGCGGTTCGCCTTGTCGAACGAGGTCTTATAAACGAGACCGATCCCAAGCCTTGTCGTGATTTCCTTCAGCGCGGCCGCCATCTCGAAGGCATGCGCTCGGCTTTCCAGAGCACAGGGCCCGGCAATCACGGCAAGCGGCAAGCCGTTAGCAAACTTAACTTTGCCGACAGCGACAATCGCGTTGGGTTTTGCGGTCATTGCTTTATTGAGCGCTGGGATCGGCCGCGTCGCGCGGCGCAAGCTTCCGTCATTTTAGCGCGGAAAACGCGGTCGGCTGAAGCATCTGGTTACGCGCATTCTGAATGATTGGACCATCCCGTTCGCTTTCGGCCCGCGCTGAAATCCACTGTGGATCGCTCATGAATGCAGTCCATTTTTTCTCGCGCTCGGCGAGCGAGTCCCAGGCCAGCAAATAAGTCAACTCATGATTGGAATCGCCAATCAGCGTAGTCCAGAAGCCGGCCTGCCGAATTCCGTGCTTCTTCCACAGCTCAAGCGTGACCTTCTCAAAGCGCCGCAGTAGAGCGGGCAATCTGCCCGGTACACAACGGTAAATACGCATTTCGTAGATCATGTGCCTTCTCCGAAAAACTAGCTGTAAGCCGCCGGTTTGTGGCGATCGAGCCGGCGTTCGACGGCCTTGCGACGAATTATTATACGAGCCGGCTCTGCTCCACCGCCGCGCCGATAAAAGATGCAAACAGCGGATGCGGCGCAAAGGGGCGTGATTTCAGTTCGGGATGAAATTGCACGCCGATAAACCAGGGATGGTCTTCATATTCGATGATTTCAGGAAGAAGCCCATCTGGTGACATACCCGAGAAGCGCATGCCGTGTTGTGCTAACCGGTCCTTGTACGCAGTGTTGACCTCATAGCGATGGCGATGACGCTCGGAGATCTCGGCCGCATGATAGATATCCGATACCCGCGAGCCCCGCTGCAACACGGCCGCATAGGCGCCAAGCCGCATCGTTCCGCCCATATCGCTGCCGATCCCGCGCTTCTGCAGCTCGTTGCCCTTCATCCATTCTGTCATAAGCCCGACCACGGGCTCTGACGTCGCGACAAATTCGGTCGAGTTCGCCTGCTCGATCCCACACAGGTTCCGCGCCGCCTCGATGACGGCCATTTGCATGCCAAAACAGATGCCGAAATACGGCACGCGGCGCTCGCGCGCGAACTGCGCTGCCCGGATTTTGCCCTCGGCGCCGCGCTGGCCGAAACCGCCGGGCACCAAAATACCATCGACGTGCTCGAGGAACGGTACCGGATCTTCGTTCTCGAATACCTCGCTCTCGATCCAATCGAGATTGACTTTCACTTTATTGGCGACGCCGCCATGTGAGAGCGCCTCGATCAGCGACTTATAGGCGTCCTTCATGCCGGTATATTTGCCGACTACCGCGATCGTGACGTCGCCCTCGGGGTTACGGATGCGCTCGTTGATGAAATGCCAGGTCGCGAGGTCGGGCCGCGGCGGATTGTCGATCCCGAACGCGGCGAGCACCTCATGATCCAGGCCAGCCGCGTGATAGGCTTCCGGCACCGCATAAATATTGTCGACGTCGCGCGCTTCGATCACGGCGCTTTCGCGCACATTACAGAACAAAGCGAGCTTGCGCCGTTCACTGACAGGAATTTCGCGATCGGTCCTACACAGGAGCACATCGGGCTGGATGCCAATCGCGCGCAATTCACGGACCGAATGCTGCGTCGGTTTGGTTTTCAGCTCACCCGCGCTCGGAATGAACGGCATCAGTGTCAAATGGATGTAGACCGTATCGCCGCGCGGTAGATCGTTGCCGAGCTGTCGGATCGCTTCGAAGTAGGGCAGACCCTCGATGTCGCCAACAGTGCCGCCGATCTCGCACAGGACAAAATCGAAATCGTTGTTACCATCGCGAACGAATTCCTTAATGGCGTTGGTGACATGCGGAATGACCTGGATTGTCGCGCCGAGATAATCGCCGCGCCGCTCCTTGGCGAGAATTTCCTGATAGATACGCCCGGTCGTGATGTTGTCCTGGCGGGTCGCTGGCCGGCCGGTGAAACGTTCGTAATGGCCAAGGTCGAGATCGGTTTCCGCGCCATCATCGGTGACGAAGACCTCACCATGCTGATATGGCGACATCGTCCCTGGATCGACGTTGAGATAAGGGTCGAGCTTGCGCAGCCGGACTTTGTAGCCCCGCGCTTGCAACAGCGCGCCGAGCGCCGCCGATGCGAGACCCTTGCCGAGTGAGGAGACCACGCCGCCGGTTATGAAAATATACCGCGCCATGGGACCTAACCCTTAGCGCGCCTTACTCGATTCGACGAGTGATTTTCCCGAATGTCTGTCGGGCCCGTGGTTAAAAGGACCCGGCATCCAAACAAAACGCTTTGTTTCCAGGTCATTACGCTGATGTCTTTACGTGTGACTTTACGTGTGACAGCAAGTCGCAATGGGTGGGTATTGTCGGCTCGGCGGCCATTTGCGGAGCCTTGCGCGGGACGCAGAACGAAACGCACGAGCGGCGGTCCTTTATTTTGATTGCGGCACCTGGGGTCCGCTGGGCGGCTGGGAGCTGGGCGTCGTGCCGGGGCCGGACGGCAACGTCGGGATTCCCTTTTGCAATTGGTTGAGAACACCGCCGCCGCCCTGTTGTCCAGGGGGCGCTGTCGGCGACGGCGGAGCCGGCGTCTCTTGAGCCGTCGGCGAGCTCGTATTGATGATCGAGGCCGGATGTCGCTGAAAGCCCGCCAGCCATGACAAGACCAGGCTGGTCACGAAGAATCCCGCAGCCAATAGCGCCGTGGTGCGCGACAATACGTTGGCCGTGCCGCGGCTCGACAGGAAACCGGTCGTTGAACTGATTAAGCCGCCGCCCTCTGATTTCTGCAGCAGCACCACGCCGATCAGCGCGAGAACCAGCATAAGATGAATAACAATAATCACAGTCAGCATTCGATATCCGCTTGCGACCAATCTGAGAACGTTCGGGGAGCGGCCTACAGCCCCTGCCTCGCGCTTATATAGGAACGGCGCGAGGTCTCTACACGGTTCGCGGCGGCATTTCTATGGCGCCTTGCGCCAAAGCCGCGCGGATCAAGCCACTGCGATTGACGAATGCCCCATTTGGCACAGTTTCGCGGAATCCGGAGCTTTTCACCTTCATTCGCAGAGATCTCTGCCTCATAATTCACGATAGATGCCGGCAATAGCCAGAAATTCGGCGGCATCCAAGCTTGCGCCGCCGACGAGTGCGCCATCAACGTTTTCCACGGCGAGCAATTGCTTTGCGTTGTTCCGCCGCACTGAGCCGCCATAGAGAATGCGCATATCGCGCCCGGTTTCGGCGAAATGCGACGACAGCCGCGCCCTGATGCGCCCTCTGATGAATGTGTGCATCTCGCGCACGTCATCCGGCGTTGGCGTCAGCCCCGTCCCAATCGCCCACACGGGTTCGTAAGCGACCGCCACACCCTCTGCGTCGTCCGGCAATGAGCCATCCAGTTGCGTGCGCAAGACGGCGCGGGTTTGCCCGGCATCGCGCTCAGCGCGGGTTTCGCCGATGCAGATGACTGCGAGAAGCCCCGCGCGCCGGGCTGCAAACGCCTTGCCACGGACCACCGCATCGGTTTCGCCATGATAGCGGCGCCGTTCCGAATGGCCGACAATCACGGCCGTCGCGCCGGCGTCGCGCAGCATTTCTGCGGAGATGTCGCCGGTATAGGCGCCCGCAGCCTCGGCGTGACAATCTTGGCCGCCAATTGCGACGGGCGTGCCACGGGCCGCCGCCGCGAAACCGGCAATAAGCGTCGCCGGCGGACAGACGACGATATCGACCGCGGCAAGGGCGCGCGCGCCAGCGATAATTTTTTCCAGCTCAGCGCTCGAGGCTCGCAGCCCGTTCATCTTCCAGTTGGCCACAACCAGCCGACGGCCCGTTGTCATGTTGCTCTCATGTTCAACTCGCCAGAACTTCGTCGATGAACCCAGCGGGGTCGGCGCAAAATTCCTGCATAAGTCGATAATGATCCGTTTCGTCGACGCTAATCGGCTCGAGGCCACTGGCTGAAAGCCGCAGCAGTTGCGCCTTCGGGTATGCCATCAGGAGCGGCGAATGGCTCGCCATCACGACCTGGCAGATGCCGGAACTCTCCATGCGCCGAAGCAGCTTAAGGAAAGCAATCTGCCGTGACGGCGATAAGGCCGACTCCGGCTCGTCGAATATGAAAATGCCCTGGCGATGACAGCGCTCTTCAAAAAACCTCAGGAATCCTTCGCCATGCGAATGCGAGAGAAAATCGGGCGGCGCACCGTGGGACTCAAGCGCTACTGCATCTAGATACCGCGCCACGGAGAAGAAACTCTCGGCTCGAAAGAACCAGCCGCTCGTGATCTTTGGCAGCCATGCCGCGCGCAGCGCATCCGCGAGCCGGCCGCCCATGGCTTCGATCGCGCCCGAATGGTCGACCGGCCGATAGCCCTTGCCGCCTCCCGCATCGTCATATCCGGCGAGCGCCGCGATACCTTCCAATACCGTCGACTTTCCCGTGCCATTTTCACCGACCAGGATGGTGATCGGTCGCTCGAATTCGATTTCGAATCCCCCGCGTAAGAGCGGCAGGCAAAAGGGATAAGCGCCCGCGTCGGCGACAAGAGATTCGTCGAGCCAGACCCGCCTAAGGTAGGGCGCCGGCAATCTAATGGCCCGCTTCTTCATCTTTTGCGCCTGCGACAAACAGCCGTTAGCAGAACATTGGCGCGTTTGTTTCAGCGAATTGCGTAACCGTTCGGGGCGTTACCTTTTCCCCAGAAATCCTTGGTATTCCTGCTGCTCTAGCGTATCGTGGTATTACGTCTGGCAACATTCAATTGCCCTCATTTTGTTGCCACGGCGTTGCCACGGGGGCGAACATGCCGAAGGCTAGCACCGACAAGCGGACTCTAACTGACCGGACATTACGGTCGCTGAAGCCCAAGGACAAACCTTACGATATCAGGACACGGAGGTCCGTGGGCTGCGGGTTCGGGTAATGCCCAGCGGGCAGCGGTCGTTCGTCTTGCTGGCTCGACATTCTGGCAAGCACTCAGCCCCCACTCGCCGGGCGCTGGGGGTCTATGACGTAATGAGCCTTGAAGGGGCCAGAGACGAAGCGAGGCAATGGCAGAAGCTCATTAAGAAGGGCGTCGACCCCTCTACTATCAGGCAACGAGAGCGCGTCGAGAAAGAGCGGGAACAAAAAAACACGTTCCGAGCGGTTCTGGAAGCGTTCAATAAAGACAAGCTGGAGGGCCTGCGCAGGGGTCGTGAGGTCAACCGCGATCTTGAGAAGCTTGCCAATGAAACCGGATGGGGCGGGCGGCCAATCACGGATATCACCGCGCTGGAGGTCCGCGATGTCATCAAGCGATACAAGGACCGCGGCAAAATCCACCACGCCCATAATCTGCTGGGCTACATCCGCCGCTTGTTTAATTGGGCAATCGACCAGCAAGTCTATGTTGGCCTGGAAACATCGCCCTGTGATCGCCTGAAGCCCAATGCGATCATTGGCGAGAAGAAACTGCGCAATCGTATCCTGAATGATACCGAGCTGCGCGCTGCTTGGATTGCCACCGATAGGATGGGTTATCCCTATGGGCCGCTTTTCAAGCTTTCAATGCTTACTGGGCAACGCAAGTCCGAGGTTGCCGAGGCGCAATGGTCCGAGTTTGATCTAGCGAAAAAGATTTGGACGATCCCGGCCGACCGCATGAAGGCCGATGCCGCGCACTCGTCCCGCTTTCCGATGATGCGGTTGCGGTCCTTAAGTCCCTACCCCGCTTTGACGGCGATTACCCTTTCTCCGTCAGCAACGGCCGCGCTCCTGTAAGAGCGTTTTCCGCCGCCAAGCGACTATTCGACGCTGAAATTATAAAGGCGCTTCGCGAGAGTGATGCGAAGGCGAAGCTGCCGCATTTTGTTATTCACGACATTCGCCGCACCGTGCGGACAGAATTGTCGGCTATTCCGAGTATTTCAGATTTGGTGCGTGAGCTGGTTATTGGCCACACCAAGCCGGGGCTGCATAAAGTCTACGATCAGTACGCCTATTTGGATGAAAAGCGCCACGCCCTCGACGCTTGGGCCGCCAGACTCCGCTCGATTGTCGATCCGCCGCCCGCCAATGTAGTGGAATTCATCGGCCCCCCGAGTGCGAGGGCGTGATGGCAAAAAAGACTGAGAAGCGCCTGGCCCAGTGGGATCAGCAATTATTTGAATCCCGACACTTTCTTTTTTCCACGGCCGCTGAATTTGACGAGTGGTGCCGGAAGATTCGGGCTGGGGACATCGGGGGAGTGTCACAATCAATCTCCCGCGTTCTTTAATCTCGATGAAAAAAGGCCCGCTCAGAGAAAGTTGCTTTTTTTTATTTTAGCGGATGTTTTGTTTGGCAGTGGCCGCATTGGCCGCCCCAAGGGACGGACAAAGTGGGCCCATGCGAATCTACTTCGGCTTCTCCGTGATTATGTTGAAGTAACAAAGGGCGGCAGCGCGCGCATTAGCGACGTAAAGGCCGCAATTAAAATCAAAGAATCATTTCGTGAGCACTACCAGCACTTCCAGCCCGAAACGTTGCGAAAGAGGCTGTTAGAAGCCCGCCGAATACGAGAGCAATGAATAATTACCGCCTCCCTGTACAATAAAGGGGGGCCCTATTTTTCGGACAACACTGCGGCCCCGGTCACGGTTATGCATCTCCCTGCGTTGCATTGCGGCGCATTAACGGGAGACGGTAACGTGAGACTTTTAAGCTATGACGAGCTTCGCCCCTTAAAGGGCATTCCATATTCCAAGGTTCATCTCTGATTGCGAAGAGTTCCTTTTTGATCTGAATCAAATTCAAAGTTCTGCCAACTACCGTCGATGGCTAGCACTAGGTCATGAATGGACGTAGAATGCGGTTGGGCTGGACCTGGAGTGAAGGTCCATGTC
>DASZCJ010000535.1:0-6176 GCA_035943155.1 Xanthobacteraceae bacterium
ACTGCATCCCGGGCGACGATGAGGCCGGCTATTCGAGATCGGAGCTATTCGAGGTCAGTGCCGAGAATAGCCATCTGAAAATTGTAAGAGCGTTCGTCGTCCTCATCGTCGACGAACAACACGCCAATGAACTCGTCGCCCACATAGACCTCGGCCGAATCTTCTTTCTTCGGCCGCGGAACCACGCGGATACGGGCATTGCCGAACAGCTTTTTTAGGTAAGCGTCGAGCTTACGAACTTCCTGGACATCCACCGCGTGTCTCCCGACCAATTTGCGAAAGCTCATTGTGAGCTTCGGCGAGCTTCGGAAATCATCCTGATTGCAAAATCGCTGCCCCGGGCGAGGCATGCGACCAACGGCAGCGATCATCTGTCATAGTTCAGAAACATTTGGATCATCATGAAACATTTGATCCATCGAACGCGCGGGTTCGGGACAGCCGGCGACGCCGATTACTTTGGCGGGCACCCCGGCAACGGTGACATTGTTCGGCACCGGCTTGATGACGACCGAGCCGGCGGCGATGCGAGCGCAATGCCCGACCTCGATATTACCGAGGATTTTGGCGCCGGCGCCAATCATCACGCCATAACGAATTTTCGGATGCCGGTCGCCGGCCTCTTTGCCGGTGCCACCAAGCGTCACGTCGTGCAGCATGGAGACGTCGTCATCGATCACTGCCGTCTCGCCGACGACCAGCCCGGTGGCATGGTCCAAGAAAATCCCCCGCCCGATCTTGGCCGCCGGATGAATATCGCATTGAAACACCGCCGACGAACGACTTTGCAGGTAGAGCGCGAAATCGTGCCGTCCCTTGCTCCATAGCCAGTGCGCCAAACGATAGGTTTGGATGGCGTGGAAGCCCTTGTAATAGAGCAAAGGCTCGATCAGGCGACGGGTGGCGGGATCGCGATCCGCGGTCGCCATGATGTCGGCGCGAAAGGCCTCGCCGATCGCCGGAATATCCTCAAGCGCGTCAGCGTAGGCTTGGCGGATCAATTCTCCGGACAATGTCGGATGATCGATAAGACCGGCCAAGCGATAGCCGATCGCCGCTTCAAGCGTATTGTGGTGGAGCACCGTCGAATAGATAAACGTCGCGAGCTCCGGTTCGCGCCGCACGCTGTCTTCGGCCTCGCGCCGGATGCGCCCCCAAACCGGGTCGAGCTTGTCGAGGGCCGGCTTCACCTGATGCTGTGCCATTGCAAAGTCTCCCCGAACTGGCGGGACCTTCTACCATATTGGGCAACCACCTGCGCAAACCAAGAGGACCATTATGGGCCAATGACTTATGTAACAAGTTCAATGGCCTAGTTAGGGTTGGCTGGCGAGGAAGTCGAGCACGGCCGACTTAAAAACCCGGTCGCCGACCGCCAGCATATGGTCTCGGCCGGGGATGATCAGAGCGCGCGCCCCCGGAATGAGGGCGGCGAGCGCTTCGGGCGAGCCTGCGACCTGGTCCTTGTCCCCGACCGCCACCAACGCCGGCACTGTGATCCGCCCAACTTCCGCGCGGCTAAGCGTCTGGCGCGAACCACGCATGCAGGCGGCGAGCGCGTGCAAATCCGATTTCGTCTGCTCGGCGAAAGCGCGAAACATGTAAGCGGTCGGATCAGTGACGTCGGCAAGCGACGGCGCCTCAAGCGCATCGGCGATGCTATCCGGTAATCCCACACCCTCGACCAGGCGACTGCCGAGACCGCCAAGCACAACGGCACGGACACGACCGGGATGTGCCAAGGCCAGGAAAGCGGCGATGCGCGCCCCCATCGAATAGCCCATGACATCGGCGCGGGCCAGCCCGAGATGATCGAGCAAAGCGCCCACGTCCTCCGCCATGATCGCGCTGTGATAGGCCGCCGGGTCATACAATTTGCTGGATGCGCCATGGCCGCGATTATCGAGCGCAATCGCGCGGCGTCCGGCGCGCGTCAGGGTCGTCATCCAGCTCGGCGCCGCCCAGTTCACCTCTTTGTTTGACGCAAATCCATGCACGAGCACGACCGGCTCGCCCTGCCCTTCGTCGAGAAAAGCTATTTCGACCCCGTCATGCATGAACCGCGGCATGGCGCGACCATACGATCCGGCCGGTCAAATGGAAAACGCAAGGGGGGCCCAATCGGCGAAAGCCTGGTGATGTCGGCCGCGGATAGCGCTAGGCTGGCTCCAAACCAGAATGAGTGGATCGTCATGCATCGGGTATGGCTTGCCTGCCTCGCAGCTTTGTTCGTCCCTTCCGGCGGCGTTGCCCACGCGCAGATTTCCGACGAGATGGTGAAGATCGGCGTCTTGACCGACCTTTCCGGCCCGGCGGCATCGGCGACGGGGCCCGGCTCGGTCGCGGCGGCGCAAATGGCGGTCGAGGATATCGGCGGCAAAGTCTTGGGCAAGCCGATCGCGGTGATTTCCGCCGACCACCAGATCAAGCCCGATATCGGTGCGGGCATCGCACGGCAATGGTACGACGTCGATCACGTCGACCTGATCGTCGACGTGCCGGTTTCGGCGGTCGGTCTCGCGGTTCAACAAGTGGCCAATGACCGCAAGAAACTCTTCATCACCCATTCGACCGGCACGGCCGACTTCCACGGCAAGTTCTGCTCGCCCTATGCGATACAGTGGGTGTTCGACACACACGCCCTTGCCGTCGGCACCGCGCGGGAGGTCGTCAAACGCGGCGGCGATACCTGGTTTTTTCTCACCGCCGATTACGCGTTCGGCCATTCCTTGGAGCGTGACGCCACGGAAGTGATTGTCCGCAATGGCGGCAAGATCGTCGGATCGGTCGCGCATCCGTTCGCGACGCCGGACATGTCGTCTTTTATTCTTCAGGCGCAGTCATCCAAAGCCAAGATCATCGGGCTCGCCAGCGGCCCGCCGAGCAACGTCAATGCGATCAAGCTTGGCGGCGAATTCGGCGTCTTCCAGGGCGGCCAGCAGATGGCCGGCCTCTTGGTGCTGATCACCGACGTCAATGCGCTCGGCCTCAAGGCGGCGCAGGGTTTGTTGCTCACCACATCGTTTTATTGGGACATGGACGACAAGACCCGCGCATGGTCGAAGCGCTTCTTCACCAAGATGAACCAGATGCCAACCATGTGGCAGGCCGGCGTCTATTCGTCGGTGATGCATTATCTCAAGGCCATTCAAGCGGCCGGCACGGACGAGCCGCTCAAAGTCGCGGTCAAGATGCGCGACATGCCGGTTGAAGATTTCTTTTCACGCAATGGCCATCTGCGCGCGGACGGACTGATGGTGCACGACCTGATGCTGGTGCAGGTGAAAAAACCGGAGGACTAGAAATATCCGTGGGACTACTATCAGATACTCACGCAAATTCCGGGCGAAGCGGCCTTCGGTCCACCCAATCCCGCTTGTCCGCTGGTCAAGGGATGAAGCGGTCCGAATCAAGGCGGTATCTGAGGTATGTCGAATCCTTTTGGACCGTGGAACGCTTGGTTTGCATTATCCGCTCAAGCGGCACGGATGTGCTGGGAGGCGCAATCAGTGATGTTGCTTCGCGGTTTGCGAATGGCCCAAGGTGGAGCAAGGGCCGAAGCCGAAGTCCAGCGAATGATCACTGAAAAAGTGGCGACGCTTGCCGAAGCTCAGGTCGCGGCGACGGCGGCCGCCCTCAAAGGCGGCAAAAAACACCGTATCGCCAAGAAAGCTTTGGGCGTTTACGCCAGGCGGGTGCATCGCAACAGGCGCAGGCTATCGAAGTAGATACGCCTCGCTCATCGCGGCCTGAGCCACGATGCTATACCTGATGCTCTAAAACCGCGGCAATGAAAGCCCCTTGCCCGTCGGAGCAAAGACGACAGGTTCACACTTTCGGCTTTGGCAGCAATTCCGGCCAGCGAAACGAAGGGACCGGCAAAATCCCTTGCTTAGCCCTTGGTAACAACCGGCGGCGGAGCCTTACCCTTGCCCGTGTACTGGGCACAGCCGGCGATGCTAAGCAGAGCCAACACAGCAGCAAGTCCTACAGCGAGCTTCTTCATAACAAAGTACTCCTCAGCGCGAAAAAATGATCCCGCATCCAATAGGATAAAAGTACACGGCCGGTGAAGGATCCATGGCCGTCAACAATTCTGGTGACTAGTTGCAAAAAAGTCACGGTCGCCAAAGTGACGTAACATACCGGGATCGTTTCTTGATTAGCTCGGCTGGCTTGGCGGGTCGGCAGACTTGAAAAACCAGGCGGATGTCGATCGTGCCGAACACTAGCCCCCGCGCCTAGGCACTGGCGCAGCGCAGCTTGCGCTGGTTGATATGGGCCTGGGTCAAGCGCTCGACTGTGGTTTTGCACGAAGCGCAGAATCCAAGGAGCGCAAAGGCCGCCCATAGAAACCAACCCGCGAGTTCGAGCGCGCTTGCCGTGAGCACGATCGCGGCGCGGCCGAGGAGCTTTACGATCGCGCGCGTTGAGCCGCCTTTCGCCGCAGCGAGCCGCACCATGCGCGAGACGTCCTGTGGTTCGCGCGCAACGGCCAGGCTATCCAGAGCCGCTTGGCTGCCGGCCTTGGCCTCGATGCGCCCGGTATTTTGCGCAAGTGCAACGACCCCGCCGGCGCCCTCAACCTTCACCGCTTCACGCGCCGCCCGCACGGCAAGCGCCGGGTTTAAGCGGCCGGTCCGCCGCGCCGCTTTGACAAGCGAGAGGCCGACACGTTCCGGCGCCGTCGCGCCAAGGCTGGCATAGGTGGCCGCGGTAATGGCTATGCCGACGCCGGCAAGGCCGAGAATCCAGGGATCGTAGTGCTGTCCGGTCAGATAACGGGTGCCTTCGCGCGCGGCATCGCGGATGTCGCCGAATACGAACAGATCGCCGAAGGCAGTGCCGGCGAAACTCGCGAGATCGGTAGGTTCGCCGGTCCACAATCCATGCACAAAACGGCCGGCGGTATTGGCGGCGGTGCTCGAAGCCGCGTCCGCTTCCTTGACCTTGCCCGGCAGCGCCGCATCGATCAGCACGTTGCGGTCGGCGGCGAGCGCGACAAACTTTGCGCGAGATCGAGGTCGCCAGCGGCAAGGGCGGCATTGATTTCGCGTTCCGCGACGCCGCGATCGAAGACTTGCGCCAATGCCTGGTCGGTAATGGCGACCGGATCGTCCGCTACCGCGGCCCGCTCATGCGCCACGATGCCGCCGCGGACAAAAAAGCTGGCGGCGATGGCGAACAATGCGCCGGCTAGTAGCGCGCCAGCGGGATGGCGTACGATACCGACCAGGGCGTTGCGTCTTCGGAGTTCCATTGTGATCTAGGCCCGAACCTGCCATAAGTTTGCGGCTTTTTCACAACGTGCCGTGGACCGCAATCTCTACCCGATATGGTGGCTTCCTTCCGCGTCTGCCAATCAAGACTCTACCAATCACGAACATGACCGAGCATATCGTTCCGCATTTCCACAACGATGTCGGCGTGGCCGAGATCGAGATCGGCGCCAAAGAGTTCATGTGCATCGGCGCCCTGCCGCCGTTCGATCATCCGCATGTCTTCTGCGACATGGGTGACGATAACGAATACGTTTGCCCGTATTGTTCGACGCTCTACCGGTACAGTCCGCAGCTTGCGCCCAATCAAGCGCGGCCACCGGAATGCGCGCTGAAAACCGAAACGGTCTGACCAATTTCAATGTCGCTGCCGTCCTCGCGAACTGTCATCGTCGCGGGCGCGGGTATCGGCGGCCTCACCGCCGCGCTCGCCTGCGCGCGCAATGGCTTTCGCGCGCTGGTGCTTGAACAAGCCGAGCGGCTCGAAGAAACCGGCGCTGGCATTCAGCTTTCCCCCAACGCAACCCGCATTCTGATCGGGCTTGGGCTTGGCGAACGGCTGCGGCCGCATGTGGTGGCGCCGACCGCGATCCGGGTGCTTAGCGCGCGCAGTGCCCGGGAAATTGTGCGCATCCCGCTTGGCGACTATGCGGCGCAGCGTTACGGCGCACCCTATTGGATGATTCATCGCGGCGACCTGCAGGCAGTATTAAGCGATGCAGCAGCGCAGGATCTCAATGTCGTGCTCCGGCTCGGCATGTGCATGGAAGATTTCGCTACGCATCCGCATGGCGTCACAGTCTCGGCACGAGGCGCCGGCGGCCTGTGGACCGAACATGGCAATGCGCTAATCGCGGCGGACGGCCTGTGGTCCGCCTCCCGCGCGCGCATTGCTTC
>DASZCJ010000536.1:0-2359 GCA_035943155.1 Xanthobacteraceae bacterium
AGCGATTCGACGGCGTCGCCAGGATTTGATGGGCGTAGATGCCGGTGTCGAGATCCGACGGTTGCTGCACAGGTGCGCCGATGCTGCCATCGGCGGCAAGGCGATGCACGGTCAGGCCGCTCGGATTGTTGTAAGCCGTCAGCAAATAGCCGCCGCTCCGATCGACGCTGGTATGGATGGGCCGCGATGGCAACGCCGCGGGTTCGCCATGCGGGCTCAGGCTGCCGGTTGCCGGATCGATGAGGAAGGCATTGGCAAAATGCTGGTCGCCGGCAATACCTGGGCCGCCGTTACTGGAAACGACATAAAGAAAACGCCGCGACGGGTGTGCCCAGGCATATTGGATGTTCGCCGGAGCCGCGATCGCACCGCGCTCGCGTAGCTCCGCGCCGTCGGGATCGACGTCGAACAGTTTCAAGCGCGGTCCGACGCTTGCATAATAGACAGTTCGTGGATTGGCAGTAGCCATTGGTCTATGCCGGGCAAATATTTATTTTAGTCGGGCGCGCTTTTGCGCTCGTGGTTTTTCTTAAATTTCAGATTAGCACGATTTCGTCCATGGTGACGCGCGCCGGCGCCAGCGCGGCTTCGAGCTTTGGCAGCTGCGTGCGATCGCAGAACGCGGGAACGACAGTTTGCGCCTGCACGTTGCGCACCAGCGTTACCGTATCGGCCACGCGCGGATGGACGTTCCAGCGCATCGTCTGCGCACGTCCGCTTTTGCTTAAGCGCTCCGCTGGCGTATTGGGATTGATATAGCCGGTGAAGAGAATCGCGACTTCGCCTAAGCGCTCGAATTTCGGCAGCAAGCGGGCCGTCGCGCCGGACGCGCCATCGGCCGATGCGGCGAGCATCACACCACGCGGGGTTTCGATCGGCCGCGCGATTTGAGCGAGCCGCTCAATCTCTTGAGCAAGATCGCCGCGGAGCGAGATCTTGGCAGCATCGGCAAGCTGCCGCATTGCCTTTTGCATAGCATCGTCGATGAAAATATCGCGCAAGCCGTGCCGCATCAGTTCAAGCGCGATCTCCGGCCCCCGGCCATTGGCTGGCACCGGCAAGAGCAGCGGCCCTTTGCCGAGATGGGTTGCAAGCTCATCCCAGCATTCCCCCAGGGGCTTTTGGTAATCGCCATATGAGCAATCGATCAGCGCGGCGGCGGCCGCGCGCGTCGGCGGATCGTAGGCATAAAGGACCGACTCCGCCGAATAGTCGCCGGTATAAAGAAAGCCATTGCCGATCGCGAAATGAAGCCAGACGCCGCCCGGCGCATGGCCGTTGCGTCCGGTCTCGACCGTAATGCCAAGGATCTCGCTCGTCCCACGGACCGGCAGCGTCCGCATCGTGAGTCCGGCGGGCAAAGCGCCGGCAACGATGTCAGTAGCGTATACCGGCGGATTACCAAGCTTCGCCAAAAGCGCCAGTCCGCCGATATGGTCCTTGTGGCCGTGGCTGAGGATCAGCGCGTCCGCTGGCGCGATTGCGGCGACATCGGGCAGGCATCCCGGCGGCGGACCCTCGCCGAGGTCAAGCACAAGCCGTTTGCCTTGGGCTTCGAGCGCGAAACACGCCGGGCCCTTTTTGCCGACGCCGGAAATAAGCCGCAGCAGAGGCCGATTGTGCTCCATTATTTTTCAATTCCAATACGTTCGGCCGAGGCCGCTCGCCTAGTTTGACAAGCCTGTGAAGTACCCCTAATCAACCGCGAGCTTAGGAAACCGTGCCATGAAAGTCCGCAACTCGCTCAAATCGCTGCGCAGCCGGCATCGCGACAACCGTATCGTACGTCGCAAAGGCCGCGTCTATGTGATCAACAAAACGCAGCGCCGGTTCAAGGCCCGCCAAGGCTGAGGTCTAATCGGTCGTTTTGGCGGTGGCCGCCTCATTCCGAGCAGTTTTACCGCTTGCCGTGCCGCCGCGGACGAATAGATTTACGGTATGAACCTACGATTCCCGGTTCTCGTCGCTGCGGCATTGGCGATGGCGACACAGTCAGCGCTTATTGCATCGGCTTTGGCGCAAGCGCAAAGCCCGCGCGACTGGTCGTCGCCACCGTCTGACCCGCTGCCGGGCGGACGCGGCGGTTCGACATTCAGTCTCGATACCCTGTTCAATGCGCTGAAAATTGCGCCGGACGAGGTGACCGCCAAGGCGATTGAGGATCGCATCTGGGCGATCTGGATATCTTCCGGCAGCGATACTTGTAATCTTCTGATGAGCCGTGTGAAGGATGCCACGGATGACCGGGACTACGATCTGGCGATCAAGCTTCTGGACGCAATCGTCACGATCAAACCCGATTATGTCGAAGCCTGGAATCGGCGCGCGACACTGCGCTACATCAAGCACGATTACGGGC
>DASZCJ010000537.1:0-2507 GCA_035943155.1 Xanthobacteraceae bacterium
CATTGCCGACCGCATTCTCGGCATGGGCGATATCGTTTCGCTGGTCGAGAAAGCCGCCGCGACCATCGATGCGGAGAAGGCCGCGCGCGTCGCCGCAAAAATGCGCAAAGGCGCGTTCGATCTCGCCGATCTGCGCGAGCAGCTCGCGCAGATGCAGAACATGGGCGGCATGTCCGGCCTAATGTCGATGCTGCCGGGCATTGCTAAAATCAAAAACCAGCTTGCCGAGCGCAATCTCGACGAGAAAGTGCTCAAGCGGCAGATGGCGATCATCGACTCGATGACGCCGGCGGAACGTCGCAACCCGGATGTGCTCAAAGCGAGCCGCAAGCGGCGCATCGCGGCCGGCTCCGGCACCAAGCCGGAAGACATCAACAAGCTCCTTAAAATGCACCGCACCATGGCGGACATGATGAAAACCATGGCTGGCGCCAAGCGCGGACCAATGGCGGGCCTCGCCAATATGCTCGGTCTCGGCGGCGGCATGCCAAGCGCGGAAGAGATGGCGAAGCTTGCGGAAAAATTGCCGGGCGGCTTGCCTGGCGCACCCGGTGCACCCGGCGCGCCCGCCTCAGGTCTGCCGCCGAGAATGCCGGGCCTGCCGCCGAATTTTCCTGGATTGCCGGGCGGGCTGCCGGGTCTCGGCAGCAAGTTTCCCGGCAATCTTTCAGGCTCGGGAAAGAAAAAGTGATCTCACCACTTCACATCCAAACGAAAGGAAACTGAATGTCTCTGGTCATTCGCATGGCGCGCGCCGGCACTAAAAAACGGCCGTTCTATCACATCGTCGTTGCCGACAGCCGCAGTCCGCGCGACGGACGTTTCATTGAACGCATCGGCTATTTCAATCCGCTATTGCCGAAGGAAAAAACCGAGCGGCTGAAATTCGATCTTGAGAAGGCCAAGGCCTGGATCGCCAAAGGCGCGCAGCCGTCCGATCGCATCATGCGCTTTCTCGACGCGGCAGGCGTCATGAAGCGGACAAAGCGCAACAATCCGCAAAGAGCAATTCCGCGCAAGGAACGCAAAGCCCAAGAAGAAGCGGCGAAGGCCGCCGCGGGCGGCGCAGCGGCTGGCGGTGCCGCTCCTGCCGGTGCAGCTCCTGGCGGTGCGGCCCCAGCCGCGGCCGCGGCGCCCGCAGCGGACGCCGCGCCAGCGAGCTAACGCACAATGGCGGGCGGGCGCGTCTGTCTCGGGCAAATCGGCGCGCCGCATGGCGTGCGTGGCGAAGTCCGCTTGCATTCGTTTACCGCCGAGCCGGCCGCGATTGCGTCCTATGGTCCGCTCGAAACCGAAGACGGCCGCGTCATCACCATCGAAACGCTGCGCGCAGCCGCGAACAGTCTTGTCGCCAGACTCGCCGGCGTCGCCGACCGCAATGGCGCCGAGCAGCTTGTGAATACAAAGCTCTATGTCCCGCGCGAACGCCTGCCGGAGCCGCAGGCGCCGGACGAATATTATCACGCCGACCTGATCGGGCTGCGTGCCGTCGACCGTGCCGGCAAAGAGTTTGGCACGGTGGTGGCGCTACATAATTTCGGCGCGGGTGACATCATCGAAGTGCGCCCCACGCACGGCGGCGACACGCAACTGCTGCCGTTCGACGCCGCGACTGTCCCGGAGGTGGATGTCGCGAACGGACGTGTCGTTATTGAGCTTCCCGCAAGCGACACCGAGATGCCTCCCCCGTTGCGGGCGACGCCGACCGCGAAACAGTCGGGAGGAGGGTAATTTGCTCCGCCTGGCATTTGAATCCCTCGCCCTAGCCCTCTCCCGCAAGGGGAGAGGGTGATGGCGTGGCGGGCGAGCGTTCTGACGATCTTCCCGGAAATGTTTCCAGGGCCCCTCGGCTCAAGCCTTGCCGGCAAGGCGCTGGCATCAGGCCTGTGGGCGCTCGATATCGTCGATATCCGAGACTTTGCAAGCGATAAGCATCGCAGCGTCGACGACACGCCCGCTGGCGGCGGCGCCGGCATGGTGATGAAGCCGGACGTGCTGGCGCGCGCCATCGATGCGACCGCCGCGGACACGCGGCCCCGCCTGCTGCTATCGCCGCGCGGCGTACCGCTCACCCAGGCGCGGGTCGAAGCGCTCGGCGGTGGGCCGGGCGCGATCCTGATCTGCGGCCGCTTCGAGGGTGTCGACGAGCGGTTGATCGCGGCGCGCAGCCTGGAAGAAGTATCGGTCGGCGACTATGTGCTCTCGGGCGGCGAAATCGCAGCCATGGCGCTCATTGATGCCTGCGTGCGGCTGCTGCCGGGCGTCATGGGCGCGCCGGTTTCCGCCGCCGAGGAGAGTTTCGCCGAAGGCCTGCTCGAATACCCGCAATATACCCGGCCGCAGCTTTGGGAAGATCGGCCGATCCCTGAGGTTCTGCTCTCGGGCGATCACGCCAAGATTGCCGCTTGGCGCCGCGCCGCGGCCGAGCGGCTGACACGCGAACGACGGCCCGACCTCTGGACCGCCTTTTTGCAGCGCTTGCGCGGCGGATCGCGCGGTGCCTGACG
>DASZCJ010000538.1:0-1647 GCA_035943155.1 Xanthobacteraceae bacterium
GTCAAGTACGCCGCCGCCCTCTACAAGGAGGCGATGACATCGGACGTGCTGTCGTGGAACGATGCCAGCAACAACCAGTACATCGACTCGGGCGTCGGCTCGTACATCGTCAACCCGATCTCGGCCTATCGGACGGCGCAGAAACTCAACAAGCAGTTGTCCGATGACATCTTTGTCATTGAGCCACCGAAGGGCCCGGCAAAACAGATCATGGGTGCTGCTTCCGAATTCTACGGCATCTGGAAATTCGCCCAGAACAAGGAAACGGCGATCGAATTCCTCAAATACTACCGTGACAACTGGCCGGAAGCCTTCAAGGCGAGCGAAGGGTACAATAATCCGTGCTTCGCCAATCTCGTGCCCAAGCCGATGCCGATCCTGTCGAACGATCCGACCTCGACCCCGCACGACAAGCTGTCGATCCTGCAGGACTCGGACAAGTGGTCCGCCATCCCGGGCTACCCGGGACCGGCCACGCCCGCGACGGACGAGATCTACTACACCTTCATCATCAACGACATGATGGCGAAGACGGCGACGAATCAATCGAGCGCCGAGGATTCGGTTAAATGGGCCACGGAGCAATGCGAGATCATCATGAAGAAGTGGGCCGGTAAGGCCTGATCGCGTAATCCCGGACCGCGCTCGTTCGTGCGCGGTCCGGACATGCCGTCGCTCTCGGTTCTCGGTTAAAGCCATTATGCGCAAGTCGCGCTCCCGCCCGGGGGGGAAGCGAGGAGCCGATGCGTTATCGTTGAGTATCTGGGAGGTTCAATGGCCGCAGTATCGACAAGGAACATCGTCAAGAAATTTGGCGAGGTTGCCGCCGTCAACGGCATCAGCCTGGAGGTGCCGAACGGCGAATTCATGGTTTTGCTCGGCCCCTCGGGCTGCGGCAAGACGACGTTTCTGCGCATCATCTGCGGGCTCGAACAGCAGACAAGCGGCGACCTTCTGATCGGCGGCGACATCGTCAACGACATTCCACCCCGCGCCCGCGGCGTGGCGATGATGTTCCAAAGCTACGGCCTCTACCCGCACTTCTCGGTGCGCCGCAATATCGCCTTTCCGCTGCGCACCCAGCGCGTGCGCAGCGCCGAGATCGATAAGAAGGTGGCGTGGGCTTCGCAACTGCTCGGCATCGGCCATCTGCTTGACCGCCGGCCGCGTCAGCTCTCGGGCGGCGAGCGCCAGCGGGTTGCGCTCGCGCGTGCGCTGGTGCGCGAGCCGACCGCACTGCTGCTCGACGAGCCGCTGTCGAATCTCGACGCCAAATTGCGCTCCTCTGCCCGCCAGGAGATCAAGCAGTTCCAGCAGCGGGTAGGTGTCACCACCATCTACGTGACGCACGATCAGGTCGAAGCCATGGGCATGGGCGACCGCATCGCCGTCATTGACCGCGGTCAGGTGCGCCAGGTGGGAACGCCGTCGGAAATCTACGACGACCCCGCCGATCGCTTCGTCGCCACCTTCGTCGGCGCGCCGCCCATGAATATCGTCGCGCGCAATGGCGGCTATCTCGGATTCCGGCCGGAGAACTTCCTGCCCAAGGACATGATCAAGGATGCGTCCTGCGCCGAATTCAAGTTCCGCGTCGATCGCTCCGAATATCTCGGCTCCGAGCGTATCGTCTACGGCGTCCTGGAC
>DASZCJ010000539.1:0-1640 GCA_035943155.1 Xanthobacteraceae bacterium
CGTGGTGAACACGATTTGCACTTGGCCGGCGAGCAGGTCGGTCATCGCCGGCGCTTCGCCGCGATACGGCACCAGCGCTATCTTGAGAGCCGCCATCATGTTGAACAGCGCGCCGGCGACATGGCCGGTCGAGCCGATGCCGCCGGAACCCATATTGATCTTGGCGGGATTGGCCTTGGCATAGGCGATGAATTCCGCAGTCGTCTTTACCGGCAGCGACGGATTGACCACAACGATCAGCGCTGCACGCTCGATGCTGGCGACCGGCGCGATGTCGCGGGCGAAGCTGAAATCGAGATTGTCGTAGAGCGTCTCGTTGATCGCACCAGGCGAGCCGGCCAGCAAAAGCGTGTAACCATCCGGCGCCGCATGGGCCACAAGACCGGTGCCGATGTTGGTGCCGGCGCCGCCGCGGTTCTCGATGACGATTTGCTGGTTGAGACGCTCCGACACTGCCTGTGCGACGAGCCGCGCGACAATGTCGAACGTGCCGCCGGGCGGGACCGGAACGACGAGACGGATCGGCTTGCTCGGATAGGTATCCGCATGCGCGAGCCGTAACATAGCCGGCGAAAAGGTGGCGCCAGCCGCCAAATGCAGAAACTTTCGTCGGCCAAGCTTCATGCCGTCACGCGCCGGTCCTCACCGCTTACCTGCCAACCTAATCATGATCCTGCGCGACATTGATCACCGCGCCAATTAAGGCTGAGAACGAGGCGATTACAGCAGGGATTTACGACCGGCGGAATAGGGTTCAGTGATTAGCTTGCACGACAGCAATCCTGAGTCGCTCATGTCCGCTTTGGGTCAAAAGGCGACATCAGCGTCGTCCGCTTTACCCCCGAAAGCGGACATTCGCCCACGCGATCAGGATGTCTGCTTTGGGCCAGAAGCAGACATCCCTCCCTCGATCATTTCGTCGGCGAGCGCCCGGGCAACGAGCGCTTTGATGCTGCTAGCAAGTTCAAACTTGTTTGCCTCTTCGATTCGTCGCATCTTTGTTACTCGGGGTTGTGACCTCGGCAAATGTAGCAAACTCATCCAGGGGGACTTTCTTATGCAATTGTCATCCGCCATTCGTGCCGCATTGATAACTTTGACTGTAGCCGGCGCCGGGCTGGCGACCGCCTACGCCGACAGCGGCAGCATCCGCTTCAACGTTATCAAGGCCGGTTTTGTCGTGGGCGGCTCTGGCGGCAGCGGCACGCTGGTGTTCCACGGCCGGCGCTATCCGCTCTCGATCGGCGGCGTGAGCTACGGATTTACCTTCGGCGCCTCGGCGACCGATTTTTTCGGTGAGGTCAGCAACATCCGAAGTCCGTTCGACGTGAATGGCGTATACGGCGCTGCCGGCGCGGGCGTTGCAGTCGGCCCCGGCGCGGGCGGGATCGTATTGGCTAACCAGAACGGCGCGGTGCTGACGCTGTCGGGCCGCCAAATGGGACTGATCGTCGCCGCCGACCTCAACGGGCTGGTGATCACGGTGCGGTAGTTTGCGCCGGTTTATCGCCATGCGAGGCGGTGCTCCTCGTTCCGCGTCGCTGCGGCGACCGCCTTAATTCCAATCGCGCGATAATGGCGTGAAAGACCGGACTTCTGTTCGGTCTTATTGCTGCAAGCTTTGTGTTTGCATTTTGGAC
>DASZCJ010000540.1:0-4657 GCA_035943155.1 Xanthobacteraceae bacterium
GTCACCATCACTTCGATGTTGCGGGTCACGGCACGATACATGCAAGCGATACGGCAATATTTCTGGAGATTTCACTGCACCCTGCCACGCGCGAAGGCAGACTGTGCTCGCGGCAGTTCCATCTTGCACGGCTAATGCCGCACAAGAGCGAACAACGTGGCATATTCGATTGCATAGCGGTCAGAAGAAGCTTTCTCAAGCCATACTTGCCGACTAAATTGGAAAGTCGGCGCCCCATCGGGGTCCTATCGAAGTGCCTATGCATGCTGCATAGGTTGCTGCGTAAATGACGGCGGCGAATAGCCCGCAGCGGCGTAAATGATCGTGAAGGCGGCTGTGAAGCATCTCGTCATTCCTAAACTCTTGCTGACCTCAGGAATGGCTGCCCCGCCGCCGGGCGGACGGGATCTGCGGCTTGATCTGTTCCGCGGCGTGGCGCTGTGGCTGATTTTTCTCGATCACATTCCGCAGAACGTCGTGAACTGGTTCACCATCCGTAATTACGGGTTCAGCGACGCCACCGAAATCTTCATTTTCATTTCCGGCTATACGGCAGCTTTCGTCTACGGCCGCGCGATGCGCGAACGAGGCATCCTCATTGCCAGCGCGCGGGTCCTGCGGCGCGCCTGGCAAATCTATGTGGCGCACATTTTCTTGTTTACGATCTTTATGGCGGAGATCGCTTACGTCGCGGCCACGTTCGAAAATCCGCTCTATGCCGAAGAAATGAACATCCTCGACTTCCTCAAGCAGCCGGATGTCACGATCTTCCAGGCTCTGATCTTGAAGTTTAAGCCGGTCAACATGGATGTGCTGCCGCTCTACATCATGTTGTTGCTGTTCTTTCCGCCGATGCTCTGGCTGCTGATCCGGCAGCCGGCCCTGGCGCTCGCCGGGTCGGCGCTGGTCTATGTGCTGGCATGGAATCTGAATTGGAATCTGCCGGCCTATCCGAACGGCGTCTGGTTCTTCAATCCGTTTGCCTGGCAATTGCTGTTTGTGTTCGGCGCGTGGTGCGCGCTTGGCGGCGCACAGCGGCTGACGGCGGTACTGCGCTCGCCGGTGGTGCTGGGAATAGCGATCACGTACCTCCTGTTCGCCTTGTCGGTCACCTTGACATGGTATGTCGAACCGCTCGGCCGTTTCGTTCCCATCTGGCTGAGCGAATGGATGTATCCAATCGACAAGACCAATCTCGACGTGCTGCGCTTTGCGCATTTTCTCGCGCTGGCCGCCGTGACCGTACGCTTCATCCCACGCGATTGGCCGTTGCTGAAATCGCCCTATCTGCGGCCGGCGATCCTATGCGGGCAACATTCGCTCGAAATTTTCTGTCTCGGCGTGTTTCTGGCCTTCGCCGGTCAATTCATCATTGGCGAATGGTCCGGCGGGCCCTTGATTCAGGCGCTCATTAGCCTTGTCGGCATCTTGATCATGGTTGCGACAGCCAGCCTGATATCATGGTACAAACAGATAGAAGGGCGAAGCCCCGCCGGCCGGACCAAAGCGCCGGACGCAGACCTCGCGGGAGGCGAGGCATGAAACTGATCAGTGCGCTGATTGCAACTATTGCGCTTAGCTGCTTGCCGGCCTGGGCGGCCGTCGCGGAGCCGCAGCCTGATGCCTGCGAGGTGCCCGCTTCATTTATCGAAAGCGAAATCGATCTCAGTCACGCGACCGATGAGATGAAGGACAAGCATCGGTTGGACATCACCGTGCTGGGCACCGGATCCTCGGCGCTGGCCGGTCCCGACGGGGTGCGATTTGCTTACCCAGCGCGGCTTGAGGAGGCGCTCAAACAGCAATTGCCCGGCAGCGAGATCAAGGTGACAGCCCACGTTGCGCCAAAGCAAACCACCGCGAATAGGCTCGGCGGATTGGACAAAATCCTCGCCGAGGACAAGCCGAGCTTGGTGGTCTGGCAGGCCGGAACGGCCGACGCGCTCAATGGCGTCGAGGCTGATGACTTTCGCATCAGCCTCGATACCGGCATCGATAAAATCCAGGCTGCCGGCGCGGATGTTATTCTCATGAACATGCAATACAGCCCGCGCACGGCTTCGATGCTCGATGTTTCGGCTTACGCCGACATAATGCGCCGCGTTGCCCAGCAGCGCAGCGCGCTATTGTTCGATCGTTTAGCCATCATGCAATATTGGAACGATGTCGGGACCTTCGACCTCTATACCGCCACCAAGAAGTATGATATGGCGCGACGAGTTCATGAGTGCATTGGCCGGGCCTTGGCGTCTCAGATCATTAATGCCGCGCATCTGGACGCCGTAAGAATGCAAACGACGCGTTAATGTTTTTTACCAGACAAACACTTGCCTGCCGCGCGCAGGCCGCGGCCGCCGCCATTTTGGCGGCTCAATTTGTTGCACTGCACAGTGCGGGCGCGCAAATGAACGCGCCGGCGTCCACCGCGCACGCACCTCTGCCGGCGCATATGGTTTCCCCGAAGAGTCCGATTGCGGCGCCTCTCGGCACCCCGCCCGGCACTGCGACAAAGCCGCTTACCTCGTCGGCACCCGCTGCTCCTGCGGTCCCGTCGCGGGTGGTGTGCACGGCGCCGGCCGAAATGGCGCATTTCGAACGGCCTCTGCTCCATACCATGCGGCGCCTGACCGATGGCCAGCCGCTCACGATCGTCGCGATCGGCTCGTCATCGACTGCAGGCGCTGGCGCGAGCTCACCCGACGCAACTTATCCCAGTCGCCTTGCCGTTGAACTGCGGGCGCGGTTTCCCGGCCGCGACATCACCGTGCTTAATCGCGGCGTCAACGGCGAAGAGACGACGAACATGATGGCGCGGTTCGCAGCCGATGTGATCGCGGCGCATCCGCAACTCGTGCTGTGGCAGATCGGCACCAATTCGGTGCTGCGCGACCACCCGCTCAGCCCGCATTCCGTGCAACTGCACGACGGCATCGAGCAACTCAAGGCGGCCGGCGCCGATGTGGTCCTGATCGACCCGCAATTCGCGCCGGCGGTGCTTGCCAAGTCGGAAACACAAGCCATGCTCGAGCAGATTGCGCTCGCGGCAAAGCAGGAGGACGTCGACCTATTCCAGCGCTTCGCCGTGATGCGCAACTGGCATGACGCGCAGCATCTTTCATTCGATGCTTTCGTTTCGCCGGACCATCTGCACATGAACGACTGGAGCTATGCTTGCATTGCCAAGCTGCTTGGCAACGCCATTGCGGAGGCCGCGACGCGCCCGGTCGCCGCCGCCGCGGTTCATCCCGCCATGATTTCGGCGCAGCCGGACCTGCCCTAAAGCGAAACACTTCGCTTTTTGCGGCGCGTCATACCGCTTCCAGACCGGCAAGCACGTCATCGACAATATCGTCGGGATGTTCGAGCCCGACCGACACACGCACCAATCCGTCGCTGATGCCGAGCTCGGCGCGTTGTGCCGGCGTGAGCCGCTGGTGCGTCGTTGTCGCCGGGTGCGTGATCAAGCTTTTCGCGTCGCCGAGATTGTTGCTGATGCGAATGAGCTTGAGCGCATCCTGAAAACGGAATGCGCCGCGCTTGCCGCCCTTGATTTCAAACGCAACGAGCGTCGAGCCGCCGCGCATCTGCTTCTGCACAATCGCGGCCTGTGGATGATCCGGCCGACCCGGATAGATCAGCCGCGAAATTTTCGGGTGTCCGGCGATCGCGACCGCAAGCGTTGCCGCGCTGTCGGTCTGCCGCCGCACGCGCACAGCGAGCGTCTCAAGCCCTTTGAGCAGCACCCACGCGTTAAACGGCGACATCGACGGGCCGGTTTGCCGGATAAGAACATGGATTTTGTCCATGATGAATTTCTGCGAGCCGAGAATAACACCACCGAGGCAGCGGCCTTGGCCGTCGATGTGCTTGGTGGCCGAGTACACGACGCAGTCGGCGCCGAGCGCCAGCGGGCTTTGAAATAGGGGCGTCGCGAACACATTGTCGACGATAAGCGTCGCGCCCGCGTCATGTGCGACTTCGGCCACGGCGGCGATGTCGATCACTTCGAGCGCCGGATTGGTCGGCGATTCCAGGAAGAAGGTCTTAGTGGTTGGCCGCACAGCCCCACGCCAAGCGTCGAGATTGCAGCCGTCGACCAGCGTCGAGGCGACGCCGAAGCGCGGTAGATAATCCTCGATGACATAGCGGCAAGACCCGAACATCGCCTTCGACGCGACGACGTGGTCGCCGGCTTTGAGCTGGCCTACCAGCGACAGCGTTACGGCCGCCATGCCGGTCGCGGTGGCGCGTGCCGCCTCGGCGCCCTCGAACGCCGCCATACGCCGCTCGAACATATCGACCGTCGGATTGGCGAAGCGCGAATATTGATAGCCCGGATCATCGCCCTTAAAGCGCGCCTCGGCCTGGGCGGCGGTGTCATAGACATAGCCCTGGGTGAGAAACAGCGCTTCCGAAGTCTCGCCGAACGGCGAACGCAAGGTGCCGGATTGAACGAGGCGCGTCTCCGGCCGGTAGTCCTTTTTCGCGGACGCGGACATGTGGCCCTCCTTGCCAACAAGCGGTTTGGCCGCGGACAGCTCGGCCAAAACAAAACCCGGCCGGGATAAATCCTCGGGCCGGGCTCATGCGTCCCCGGCCTTTTAGCGACTTATTTTACGTGGCTGCAAGCCGGCCGGCTCAAATGACCACGGGATAA
>DASZCJ010000541.1:0-4225 GCA_035943155.1 Xanthobacteraceae bacterium
GTATTATTTATGACTCGTGATCCGTCCTGAAGACATTTTGGTGCGTTCGCCCTCCGGGGTTTGCTGCAAGAGCGGCGGCTTCCATATCGATCCCACGCGGCCGGTGGAACGCGCCGTCATCAGCCATGCCCATTCCGATCATGCCCGCGCCGGTCATGGCGCGGTGCTGGCGACGCAGGAAACGCTCGATCTGATGCGGCTGCGCTACGGCGAGGCTTTCGCCGGCAGCACGCAGGCCTTGGCTTACGGCGAAAGCGTCAGTCTCGCCGGCGCTAAGATCACGCTGCGTCCTGCCGGCCATATATTGGGCTCGGCGCAGGTCGCGGTCGAGGTCGATGGGCTGCGCGTCGTCGCCTCCGGCGATTACAAAAACGCGGCCGATCCAACCTGCGCGCCGTTCGAACTCGTGCGCTGCGATCTGTTCATTACCGAGGCCACGTTCGCACTGCCGGTGTTCCGCCATGGCGACGCGAACACCGAGATCCAAAAGCTTTTGCATTCGCTGGCGCTGTTTCCCGAGCGTGCGCACTTGGTGGGCGCCTACTCGCTGGGCAAGGCGCAGCGCCTGATCGCGCTGTTGCGCCAAGCCGGCTACGACGCGCCGATTTATCTGCACGGCGCAATGGAGAAGATCACAGACTATTATATCTCGCGCGGCATTGCGCTTGGCGAATTGCGGCTCGCGCGCGGCGCGACCAAAGCAAATCTCGCCGGCACCATCACACTCTGTCCGCCGGCGGCTTTGAACGACCTGTGGACGCGCCGCTTTCCCGATCCCCTCGCCGCATTCGCGTCCGGCTGGATGCGCCTCCGCGCCCGCGCCCGCCAGCAAGGCGTCGCGCTGCCGCTGGTCATTTCCGATCATGCCGATTGGGACGGACTAACGTCGACCGTCGGCGCCACCGGCGCCGGCGAAATTTGGGTGACCCACGGCCAAGAGGACGCGCTGGTGCATTGGTGCGCCACGCGCGGATTGAAGGCGCGCCCGCTCGACATCGTCGGCTATGGCGACGAAGAGGAAGAAATTGTTTCTGGCGAAGAAAGCAATGGCGATCTGACGGCGAATGCAAACGAACTCCCTCTCCCCAGCGGGGAGAGGGTTGGGGTGAGGGGGCCGGGCCATGCGGTCGGATCCCCCTCACCCGCTCGCTCCGCTCGCGACCTCTCCCCGCCGGGGAGAGGTGAAGAAAAGACCGGCGAAGAGCCGACATGAACCGCTTTGCCGAGCTGCTCGACCGTCTCGCCTATGAGCCGAGCCGCAATAACAAGCTGCGGTTGATGATCGATTATTTTCGTTCGACGCCCGATCCCGAACGCGGCTGGGCGCTGGCCGCACTCACCGGCGCGCTCAGCTTTCCCCATGCCAAGCCCAACCTGATCCGCAGCCTGATCGCCGAGCGTACCGATCCCGTGCTGTTCGAATTATCCTACGATTATGTCGGCGACCTTTCCGAGACCATCGCGCTGATGTGGCCGAGCATGGCGTCGGCCTCGGCGCCCGGCGACGGAAAAGTTCAAGGTGCAGACGACGAATTGACGCTCACGCGCGTTGTCGAGACGCTGACCACGCTCGGCAAGGCGCAACTGCCGCAGCAATTGGCCCGCTGGCTCGATGCGCTCGACGAAACCGGGCGCTGGGCGCTGATCAAGCTTGTCACCGGCGGTTTGCGCGTCGGCGTCTCGGCGCGTCTCACCAAGGCCGCGGTCGCCGCGCTGGCCGACAAGGACGTCCACGACATCGAAGTGATCTGGCCCGCGCTGGCGCCGCCATACGGCGAGTTATTTGCCTGGTTGGAGGGCCGCGGCGAGCGTCCTGCCAGCGGCGATCCGGCATCGTTCCGGCCGCCGATGCTGGCGCATGCACTCGATGACGCCGACCTCGCCGCGCTCAAGCCCGAGGACTTCATGGCCGAATGGAAGTGGGACGGTATCCGCGTGCAGGCGGCGGCAGGCAGGCTTAGTACCGAGCCCCAAAACAGCAGACCCGACGGCAAACTCCTCGCTCGGCTTTATTCACGCACTGGGGAGGAAATTTCGAAAAGCTTTCCCGATCTCCTCGACGCACTGCGCTTGCCCGGCGCCATCGACGGCGAGCTTCTGATCATGCGCGATGGTCGGGTGCAGTCCTTCAACGTGTTGCAGCAGCGGCTTAATCGCAAAACTGTCACCGCGAAGCTGATGGCGGAATTTCCCGCGCATTTGCGCGCCTATGACCTTCTTGCCGATGGCGAGGAGGATTTGCGCGAACGGCCTTTCGCCGAACGCCGCGCTAGGCTTGAACGCTTCGTCGCCCGGCTTGGCGATGAGCGGATCGATCTGTCGCCGCTGATCGCATTCCGCAGCTGGGTCGAACTCATGGCGGCTCGAAAAAATCCTGCTGCCGCGGGTGCCGGCGCGGATGCCGCGGCGGTCGAGGGCGTCATGCTCAAAGATCGCGCAGCGCTCTATCTGTCGGGCCGACCGAAAGGGTTATGGTGGAAATGGAAGCGCGATCCGTTCATCATCGATGCGGTATTGATGTACGCGCAGCGCGGCCACGGCAAACGATCGTCGTATTATTCCGATTACACATTTGGCGTGTGGACACAGGGCGGGCGAGGCGACGAGTTGGTGCCGGTGGGCAAGGCGTATTTCGGCTTCACCGACGAGGAGCTGTTGCAGATCGATCGGTTCGTGCGGCGCAATACGATCGAGCGTTTCGGCCCGGTGCGTGAGGTCGCACATGACCCCGATCGCGGGCTGGTCCTTGAGGTGGCATTCGAAGGCCTGCAGCGGTCGTCGCGTCACAAATCCGGCCTGGCCATGCGATTCCCGCGCATCAACCGGCTGCGCTGGGATAAGCCGCCCAAGGAGGCCGACCGCCTCGATCGGCTGGAGGCCTTGATCCGGCGCATCGAGCAGGGACATTTGCAGGGGCAGATCGCGTGATGCGCCGCCCCGCGCGCGCTTTGCCAGCGGCCAAACTCCGCCGCGGCCGGATCGGCGATCTCAATGCGCTGGTCGAACTGGAGCGCGCGGTCTTCAGTGCCGACATCCTGTCGCGGCGAAGTTTTCGCCGCTTTCTCACCGCATCAAGCGCGACATTGCTGGTCGCCGAGATCGCCGGCCAATTGGGCGGCTATGTGCTTATTCTCTATCCGCGGCGTTCGAAACCGGCACGGCTCTATTCCATTGCGGTCGCCCCGCATCTCGGCCGGCGCGGTCTGGGGCCGCTCCTGCTCGCTGCCGGGGAACAGGCGGCACGACGGCGCGGGCGGCGGGTCATGCGTCTCGAAGTGCGCGAGCGCAATCGCCGCGCCATTGCCCGCTACAAAAAAACCGGCTACCGCCTGTTCGGGCGGCACCCGGCGTATTATGACGATCGCGCCGATGCGCTCCGCTTCGACAAGCCGCTTGTTGAGGAACCGCGGCAGCGTTCATGAGTCTGTTACATACTACCCTGACCCTGGCTACGCTGAACCGTGGTCCCCGAATCGGCTTTCATGGTGGACAATCGCAGGCAGTGCAGTCGCCATCCTCGCAAAATCCGGCTATGACCAACGCGTGCCGCGCCTGACTCCAATTGCATGACCGGCCTGATCTCATATTTCGGCCTCGATCTGGAAGGGACCCGCCCATGACCGGCTGGGTCATCCTCGTCGACCAGCCTCGCGACTTGCCGAACGCCGAGACCCCTCACAAGGTCATCACCACAAGCGAATATTTGGCGCGCCCGCGTTTGTTCGAAATGGGACGGCCCAAGCTGGTCAATCTCGCCCGCTCCTACGCCTACCAATCGAAGGGCTACTACGCGTCGCTCCTTGCCGAGGCGCGCGGCCATCGCGTGGTGCCGACGGTCGAGACCATGCTCGAATTGCGCGAGCAGAAACTTTACGAGCACGCGCTGCCGGACCTTGAGGAGGAGCTGAACCGCTGCTCGCGGCGCGCCGATTTTCAATCGGTTGGCGAGTTCAAGCTCTTGGTCTGTTTCGGCATCGCTCGCGACGAGCGTTTCGAGCCGTTCGGGCGGCTGTTGTTCGACTGGTTCCGTTGTCCGGCGCTGGAAGTCATCATCGAAACCGGCGGCACTTGGCTGTCGATCGAGCGCATCCGGCCACGCGCCATCACCCGCCTGGCCAACGGCGAGGCCGAATTCTTCCGCGAGTCGCTGCACAACCACACCAAGCGCGAATGGCGCGATCCCAAAGCACGCTCGGTGGCGAAATACGATCTGGCGGTGCTCTAC
>DASZCJ010000542.1:0-2552 GCA_035943155.1 Xanthobacteraceae bacterium
TTTCGGCGGTTTCGTGGCGCAGTATCTGGGCGACGGCGTGCTTGTCTACTTTGGCTACCCTGAGGCCCATGAGGATGACGCCGAGCGCGCGGTGCGCGCCGGGCTGAAGTTGATCGCGGCGCTAATCGCACTCAAGACGCCGGCTGCGTTGCAAACCCGTGTTGGCATCCCCACTGGGCTGGTCGTTGTGGGCGATCTGACTGGATCGGGCGAAGCGCAGGAGCGCGGCATTGTGGGCGAGACACCAAACCTCGCATCGCGTCTGCAGGGGATCGCCGAGCCGAACACGGTTGTTATTGCCGAAGCTACGCGGCGGCTTCTCGGCAATCTCTTCGAACTAAAAGACCTTGGCGCCAGAGACCTTAAGGGCGTGGCCGAACCGGTGCGCGCCTGGGTGGCGTTGCGGGCGCGCACCGTAGAAAGCCGCTTCGAGGCACTGCATGCGAGCGATCTGACTGCCCTCGTCGGGCGCGCTGAAGAAACCGAACTGTTGTTGCGGCGTTGGTCGCGGGCGAAGAGCGGCGAGGGTCAGGTGGTGCTGATTTCCGGCGAAGCGGGCATCGGCAAATCGCGGCTCACAGCTGCCCTGCTAGAGAGCCTTGCTACTGTACCGCATACACGTTTGCGCTATTTCTGCTCGCCCCAGCACACCGACAGCGCGTTTTCTCCGATCATCGGTCAGATGGAACGTGCGGCTGGATTGTTACACGACGACATTCCCCAGCAGAAACTCGACAAGCTCACTGCTCTGCTCGCGCAGACTTCGACCTCGATCCAGGACGCGGCACTCATTGCCGAGATGCTTTCGCTGCCGAACGATGGCCGGTATCCCGCCCTCGAACTGACACCGCAGCAGCGCCGGCAAAAAACACTGGAGGCGCTTACCGCGCAAATAGAGACGCTGTCGCGGCAAAAGCCTGTGCTGATGATCTTCGAGGATGCGCATTGGGCCGACCCAACCAGCTTGGAAGCGTTCGGTCGAGTCGTGGACCGAATTCGGACACTTAAGGTGCTGTTGCTAGTGACGTTCCGGCAGGAATTCAACGCGCCGTGGGTTGGACGGCCTGACGTCACCGCTCTCGTCATCAATCGACTGGCAGAGCACGAAGCTGGCGCCATGATCGAGCGCATCGTCGGCAACAAGCAGTTATCGGCGAGCATTCGGCAGGACATCATCGAACGGACCGACGGTATCCCCTTGTTCGTGGAGGAGATGACCAAGGCGGTGTTGGAAGCAGAGAGCGAGACCGCCGCTGCGCGCGCGATTGCCGCGGTTCCGTCCCCGGCACTGGCGGTCCCCGCGAGCCTGTATGCCTCGCTCATGGCGCGGCTTGACCGGCTCGGCGGCCCGGCCAAGGAGCTGGCACAGATCGCAGCGGCAATCGGCCGCGAGTTTTCGCATGCCTTGCTCGCCTCGGTGGTGCGCCAGCCGGAGGCGGCGCTGAGATCGGCGTTGGACCGTCTCATCACGGCCGGTTTGCTGTTCCGACGGGACGTGCCCCCGCAAGCGACCTATCTATTCAAGCATGCCCTTGTGCAGGACGCGGCTTACGGGATGCTGTTGCGCGAGCCGCGACGCACACTACATGCCCGCATCGCCGAAACCATCGAGAGCGAATTCGCGGAAAGCGCCGAGAGCCGGCCGGAGTTGTTGGCGCGACATTGGACCGAGGCGGGACAGGTCGAGAAAGCTGCGGCGCTGTGGGGGAAAGCGGGACTACGGTCGGCGCAGCGCTCGGCCCTGGTTGAAGCCACAGAACAGCTCAGGCGCGCGCTCGATCTTCTCGCGACCTTGCCCGGCACGCCCGCCCGACGTCGCGAAGAGATCAAGCTTCAGGTTGCACTCATAACCCCACTCCTGCATGTCCGCGGCTACGCGGCGTCTGAAACCAGGGCTGCTGTTGAGCGGGCACGTCTGCTGATCGAGCAAGCTGAAGCGCTCGGAGAGCCTCCCGAGGATCCATTGTTGTTGTTTTCCGTTCTTTACGGCTTGTGGGTCGCGAACCTTGTAGCGTTCAACGGCGATGTGATGGGTGAGCTTGCGGTCCAATTCCTGGCCCTCGCAGAAAAGCAGAGCGCGACGGGACCGCTCATGCTTGGGCATCGGCTCATGGGTTTATCCCTGCTGCATGCAGGGAATATTGCAGACGGGCGAGCGCATCTCGATCGCGCGTTTACGCTCTACGACTATGCTGAGCATTGTCCTCTGGCGACGCGTTTTGGCCAAGACATCGGCGCGGCAACTTTGTGCTGGAGGTCCCTGGCTTTTTGGCTGCTCGGCTATCCCGAAGCCGCGCTCGCAGACACCGAGCACGCGCTCACGGTTGCTCGCGAGATCGGCCACTCCGCCACCTTGATGTACGTACTCAATTTCAGCGCATGGACCCATATCCACTGCGGGAATTACGCGGCCGCAACTGCGCTGATTGATGAATTTGCCGCTTTGAAAGATCAAACAGGTTCGTTGTTCTGGGCGGCATGGGGGATGATGCAAGGAGGTTGCGTATTGGCGCTGACCGACAAAGTCTCGGACGCAGTTCAAACGATCACCT
>DASZCJ010000543.1:0-10200 GCA_035943155.1 Xanthobacteraceae bacterium
TAGCCGTCTGGCGCCGAATGTGCGACGTATTCGACCCCGACGATGCCGCCGGCGCCTGGACGGTTCTCCGCCACGACCGGCTGTCCCAAAACCTCGCCAAGCTTCTGCGCCAGCACGCGGCCGGCAAAATCGACGATGCCGCCCGGAGCATAGGGCATGATCAAGTGGATGGGCCGCGACGGAAAGGGTGTCTCGGCGTGCCCTGGCGCAGCAAGCGGCAACAACACGATGGCCCACAGCAGCAGGCGCGTCGCACATTTCAACCGAGTCATTAGCCTCTCCTCAAGCGGAAGCAAGTTTGCGCTCCCAGATGGAAGGCGTCAAAAGCTTATCCTGTCGCACCTCTTGATCCGATCCTGGCCTTGCGGATCAGTTCGACAAGCCTCGGCGGCGTGATCGGCATCTGCGCGATGCGTACGTCGAATGGCGAAAGCGCATCCTCGATCGCCGATGCGATTGCAGCGGCGGCCGGGATGACCCCTACTTCGCCGACCCCTTTGACGCCGAGTGGATTATGCGGCGACGGCGACTCCTTATAGAGCGTTTCCAGTTTCGGTACGTCCCTCGCGCCGGGCATGAGATAATCGGCAAAGGTCGTGGTGACCGGCTGACCGGCCTCGTCATAGCCCATCCATTCAAAGATTGCATTGCCGATGCCGTGCGCGATGCCGCCATGCACCTGACCCTCGACGATCATCGGATTGATGCGGCGGCCGGCATCCTGGATTGCGACATACCGTAAAATGCGCACACCCCCGGTTTCAACGTCGACCTCCACTTCCACACAATGGCACGCGTTGGAATAAGCGAGCTGATCGATACGAAACGTCGCGCTCGCTTCGAGCCCCGGCTCGATGTCCTTGGGAAAGGGATAACCCGGCGCGCCTTTGAGCACGCGCGCCAATTCGCCAAGCTTGACGGCGAGCTGCGGCGCGCCGACGACCCGGACTTCGCCGTTGACGATCTCGAGGTCCTCTTCCGCCGCTTCCAGCATATGGCTGGCGAGCTTGCGTGCCTTGTCAGCGACTGCGCCTGCCGCAATCTTCACCGATGAGCCGGCCGTGACGGTCTGCCGGCTGGCGAAGCCGCCGAGGCCGAGCGGCGCGGCTGCGGTGTCGCCGGCAATTACGGTGATATCCTGCGCGCGCATCCCGAATGCATCGGCGCAGATCTGCGCCAGCGCGGTGCAAAGCCCCTGCCCCATCGGCGCAGCGCCGGTCGATACTGTGATTTGGCCTGTCGGCGACACCCGGACATTACCGAATTCAAACGGCCCGCGTCCGGTCCCCTTCATGCCGTGCGCCAAGCCGACGCCAATGTAGCGGCTTTCGGCGCGCGCAGCCGCTTGACGGCGCGGAAAGTCCTGCCACTGCGCGGCGCGCAGAATTTCAGCCTGACAGCCGGGATAATCGCCACTGTCGTATTGCACCTGCTCGCCGGAACGCGCCTTCAGCGGTTTCACATACGGCATCTTCTCCGCCGGAATGAGATTGCAGCGACGCAATTCGGCGCGATCGAGCTTGAGCGTTCGCGCCAATCCATCGATCAGGCGTTCCATCGCGAAGGCGGCTTGCGGGTAGCCGGCGCCGCGCACCGAGGAAACCGGCGCTTTGTTGGTGTGCACCGCCGCCACTTCAATCGCCAGCGCCGGCACGATATACGGGCCGGTAAGCGTGGTCGCAGAATTGTACGGGATGTTTACGTCTTGCAGCGCATAGGCGCCGATATCGTGAATGAGCCGGCCGCGCACGCCACGCAAGCGCCCATCGCCGTCGGCGGCAAGCTCGATCGACCAGTACTGGTCGCGTTCCTGCGCGGCATTGGTAAAATGCTCGCGGCGATCCTCGATCCATTTGATCGAGCGGCGGAGCAACCTCGCGGCGGCGACCACCGCGACGTCTTCGGGATAGACACACAGCTTCGGCCCAAAACCGCCGCCGACATCGGGAACGGCCACGCGAAGCCGGCTCTCATCGAGCGCGACATAGTCGGCAAAAGCGGTGCGCAGATCATGCGGCTTCTGCGTCGAAGCCCAAACGACCGTCTCGCGATCAAAGATCTCAGCAAGAATGCCGCGACCTTCCATGGAATGGCCGGCGCCGCGATGAACCCACAGCTCATTGCGTACGATATGCGCGGCTTTCGCGAAGGCCGCTTCGACGTCGCCGTAACCGACCGTGTAGGCGATGACCCGGTTCGAGGCGAGTTCACGGCGCACCGGCGGCGCGCGTTCGTTGCGGCAATCGATTGCCGGCGCGACGACCTCGTAATCGACTTCAACCAGCGCGGCGGCGTCTTCGGCGACATAGCGATCGCCGGCCACAACAATGGCGACCGGCTCGCCGACAAAGGAGACTTCACCATCGGCGAGCGCGAACGGCCAACTGCGGCCAAGATCGCTGCCGGAATTGGAAACCCGGTTCATGCGCCGTTGCCTCAATACGCCGGCAAGATCATCGAGCGTGAACACCGCGACGACACCCGGCAGTGCCCGTGCTGCGCTGGCGTCGATGCCACGGATCAAGGCATGCGGGTGCGGACTGCGCACGAAGGCGGCGACGGCAATGCCCGCTGCGGAAATATCATCAACAAAGCGCCCTTTGCCCGTCACCAGCGCATGATCTTCCAGGCGCAGAACGCGGGCTCCGATCGCGCTCACTGGCCGGCGCTCGATATCGCTTTGGCCGCGCGCGCGAGGACATCTTTGGGCGTGGCGTAGACCTCGGCAAGCAAGGCGTCGATCGTCGAGGCGGTCACTGGATGGATTTCGAAGTTGAGCTTTTGCGCCTCGCCAAGGAAATCGGCGTCACCCATGGTGGCATCGAAGGCCGCGATCAATGCCGCCTTGCGGTCTGCCGGGATATCGGGCGGTGCAGCAAAGGGCCGCGCCATGGCTTGACTCGCCAACAGGAGTTTAATGATCTGCAGCTGTTCCGGGTTCTTTACCAAATCGGTCGCCAACGGCACCGCAGCGATCTCCGGTTCTTTCTTGAGCGCCGCTTGCACGATGATATTGGCCGAATGGCTTGTCAGCCATTCGGCGTGACGGGTCTTGATCGTGCTCCATGACAAGCCGCATAGGCCGTCGACTTCGCCGCGCTCCATCGCCAACACGACGTCATTGGTTCCCGGATAGCCGCTGACAAGCTGCACCTTGGCGCCAAAGACATTTTTATAGAGCAGCGCCCAAATATCGGGATCGGCATCGGCGCCCAAACCACCGAGCTTGGAAGGCTTATTAAGAAAATCGTCCCATGTCTTGATCGGAGAAGAATTCCAAGTCACGCAGGTGGTATCGTCGTCGGTGACGCTGCCGAGCCAAGTGAACCTTCGGCTATCGAATTGCGCTTGGCCCAGCAGCGGGGCTACTCCCATGCTGCGTGAAAAAATGCCCAGCACCGTGCCGTCTTTCGGCGCCACAGAAAACATGTAATTGGCGGCGCGCAAGCTGCCGGCGCCGGTCATTTGCTGCGGTACGATCGAAGGCTCGCCTGGAATGTGCTTGCCGATATAGCGCGCCACGAGCCGGGCATAGGCATCATAGCCGCCGCCGACACTGTAGCCGATGATCAGCGAGATGCTGCGGTTCTTGTAAAAGTCGGCAACACTCTCGGCCGCTGCCGTGACCGTAAGCGCGGCCACCGCCGCAAATATCAGAAGCGATTTTCGGCCATAGCAAACGAGCTGCATCGATCGCGCGTTCGTCATGTTAATCAGACCCGACTGACCCCGACTAAATCCGGCGCGCCAATTTTGTCCCAAATCCAGCGCGCACAGGCGAGCAAACGATCATCCTCGTAACGCTGCGCCACCAATTGAATGCCGACTGGCAAATTGTTCGGTCCGCCATGCGTCGGCAGCGTCATACTCGGCGTATGCAAAGCGGTCCACATCGCCTGCATACTGGGATCGCCGGTTGAACCGAGACCTTTTGGCGCCTCGCCGGGAACGCAAGGCATCAGCAGCACATCGATGTCGGCAAACACATTCGGCAATAGGGCGCGGCATTGCTCGACGCGCCGCCAAGCCGCGACATAATCCGCGCGCGAAGTGCTCAGCCCGGCCTCGATATAGTGCCGCATCTGCGGCGATAGCGCCGGGCGATGATTGTCCCATTCGAATGCCATGCAGGCGGCGCGCTCGTAATGATTGATGGTACCGCGCGCCAGTGCGGGCAATCCGATGAAGGATTCAGGCAAATTCACCTCGCGAACCATCGCGCCGGCTTTGCCCAAAGCCGTGGCGGCGTTTTGCACCGCAGCCTTGGTTTCAGACTGCGCGCTATCCCAAAGCTCGGTGCGGCAGAGCCCGATGCGTGGTGCGGCGCTCGCTACCCGCAGCGGCCGCGGCTCTTCCATGCGCAGCACCGCGGCGAGCAGCGCGAGATCCTCGATCGAACGGGCGATCCAGCCGATCGTATCGATGCTTTCGGCCGCCGGCTTGAGGCCTGCTTTGTTGAACGTGTTGTAAGTCGGCTTATAGCCAAATACGCCGCAAAACGAGGACGGCCGCAGCACCGAACCGCCGGTCTGCGTGCCGAGCGCGGCCGGCACCATAAAATCGGCAACCGCCGCCGCCGATCCGCTCGATGAACCGCCCGGCGTGTGAGTGGGATTATGCGGATTGGTGGTTGCCGCCGGCGCCATGCCGGCAAATTCGCAGGTTGCCGTCTTGCCGAGAATGACGGCGCCGGCGCGGCGCAACAGGGCGACGCAGGCAGCGTCTGCCGGCGGGCGATGGCCGCGATAGATCGGCGAACCCATTTCGGTCGGCATGTCGAATGTATCCATGACGTCCTTGACCCCGATCGGCACGCCATGCAGCGGACCACGACGCGGTTCGCGGTCGAACGCCCGCGCTTGGGCGAGAGCCAGTTGCGGGTTGAAGTTCACCCAGGCTTTAACGACATCGTCGCGCGCGGCGATGCGCTCCAGGCAATCGCGGGCAACGGCCTCGCAGGTCGTTTCACTTGCCGCGATTTTTGACGCAATCTCAGCGGCGCTCAATTGGTTGAGGCCGCGCGCAACCTTTACGTCCATCGTTTGATCGCTCAGTTTTTGATCGCTTCAGTTTTTGCCGGCGCGGCCGGCAGCGGTTCCGGCGATCTTGCCGAATACCGTGCCAGACATGAGCCCGGAGCCGCCGGGATAATTAAAGTAGAACAATCCGCCGACCAGTTCGCCGGCCGCATACAGACCGCGGATTGGCTGATAGTCGGTATTGAGGACTTCAGCGTCGGTGTTGATGCGCAACCCGCCGAAGGTGAAGGTGATGCCGCAGGTCACGGCATAGCCTTCGAACGGCGGCGCGTCGATGGTGTTCGCCCAGTTGCTCTTGTTGATGGCGAGGCCCTGCGTGCATCGGGCATCCTTGACGTTTGGATTGAACGGCACGTCGGTTTTTACCGCCGCATTCCATTCCTTGATGGTCTTTAAAAATTCAGCCGCGTTGACGCCGTCGAGTTTGCGAGCGAACTCCTCGAGCGTATTGGCGGTGACTTTGGTGATCTGCCGGATGCGATATTCGTCGCGCTGCAGGTGCTTCACCTTCTGATCGAAGATCTGCCAGGCGAATTGGCCTGGCTGTTCCAACACCACCCGGCCATATTTGGCATAAGTGTAGTTGCGAAAATCGGCACCTTCATCAACGAAGCGTTTGCCGGTCGCATTGATCATGATCGAGAACGGATAGGAGTGCTTCTGGAACTGATCGCCGACCGAAAGATCGCCAAATTCCGGCGCGTTCATTTCCCATTGCACGGCGTGACAACCCGACCAGTTGCCGCGCGGCGCGGCGCCGATGTCGAGCGCCATACGAATGCCGTCGCCGGTGTTGAAACGGCTGCCGCGCACCTTGGCCAAGTCCCAGCCGGGGCCGAGATAGCGTGTGCGCCATTCCGGATTGGCTTCGAAACCGCCGCATGCCAGCACGACGGATCTGGCGCGCAGTTCCCGAACTGCACCGTTTTGTCGCGCGCGAACGCCCTCAATGCGATTGCCGTCAAACAACAAATCCAGCCCCCGCGTCGCATAGCGAATTTCGATGCCGCGCTTTTTTGCCGCTTCTGTCAGCATTGCGATCAGGCCCGGGCCGCCACCGACCGATTCGACCGTCAGGCCCCCCCAGAATTTGAACTTGCCCTCGATCTTGAACGCCTGCCGGCCGTAAATGGGAATAAGCCGCACACCCTTGTTGCGCATCCAGTTGAGCGCGTCGAAGCTCTTGGTGACCAGAAGCTCGACCAGATCGGGGTCAGCCTGGTGCTGCGTGACGCGCGCCATGTCGTCGAAGAACTGATCGGCCGTGTAAGTGCCAAAATCGGTGGTTTCGATTTCGGCAGGCGTCAAATCAGGCACCAGCGTTTTAATATCGTCGACGCCGTTATAGACGACGCGGATCGAGCCGGCGGTAAAGCGGCTGTTGCCACCGGACTCCTGTTCGGGCGCCGCCTCAAGCATCACCACCTTGGCGCCCTGCTCTTGCGCCGCCAGCGCCGTGCAAAAGGCAGCATTGCCAGCCCCGACGACGATCACATCGGCAGTTGCCGCCATAGCCGTCACTCCGCCGCTTGCGCGGCACCACCATGTGCTTTCGACCAGGCGGCTGGGTCCTTCATGAATTTTTCGGCTTCGCGAATTTTGCCTTTATCGAAGGTGCCGCTCTTCTTGGCCGCGTCGAGCACGTCCCACCAGGTCGCGAGCGCGTGCAGCGTCACGCCAAGCTCGCGCAGGATCTGCTTTCCCTCGGGGAAAATGTCGTAGAAGAAAAACACAAAGACATGCTCGACGGTGGCGCCGGCATCGCGCAGGGCTTTGCAAAAATTCACTTTGCTGCGGCCGTCGGTGGTCATGTCCTCCACCAACAGCACGCGGTCGCCGGGTTCGATGTGGCCTTCGATCTGCGCATTGCGGCCGAAACCCTTCGGCTTCTTGCGCACATATTGCATCGGCAGCATCAGGCGGTCCGCCATCCATGCGGCGAACGGAATTCCGGCGGTCTCGCCGCCGGCCACGGCGTCGAACTGCTCGAAGCCGACGTCGCGCAACACAGTTGCCACGCCGAAATCGATCAAGGTCTGGCGCACGCGCGGAAAGGAAATCAGCCGCCGGCAATCGGTATAGACCGGGCTCGCCCAACCGGACGTATAGATAAAGGGCTTGTCGGCCATGAAGCGAACCGCGTCCACTTCAAGGAGCATCTTGGCCGTCAGCTCGGCGATCACCGCTTTGTCGGGAAAGCCTGTCATTCGCTTCTCCTACTCCCCTACTCCCATAGTGGGAAAGAGGAGTTCAGTTGACCACCTTCCAAGCAATGGTCTCGCCGCCACGGTATATCAAGGCGCGCTCGTCCGGTCCGGAGACCTTTACCTCTTCTGGCGCCGTCCATGACGTCTTTTCCAAGGTAATCGTCTCCTCGTTGGCCGGCATGCGGTAATGCTTGGGACCATTGAGCGACGCGAAGGTTTCAAGCTTATCGAGCGCGCCCTCCTCCTCGAACACCTGGGCGTAGGTTTCGATGGCAACCGGCGCATTGAACATGCCGGGAATGCCGCTAACCGAAACCTTCTTGGCGTAGGGATGCGGCGCGGAATCGGTGCCAAGGAAATAACACGCCTTGCCGGAGGTCGCGGCCTGACGCAGCGCAATGCGATCACGCTCGGTTTTGATCACTGGCATCACATACATGTACGGTTTTAATCCGTGGCCGAGCCAATCGGTTCGCGTGAGCATCATGTGATAGGGCGTGATTGTACCGCCAAGTTGCGGGGCGGCGGCCGCGACGAAATCGACGCCCTCCTTGGACGACAGATGCTCAAGGATCATGCGCAGCCCCGGAAATTGCTTGATCCATTTCGACAAAAGCCGGTCGATGAAAACCGCCTCGCGGTCAAAAATGTCGACATCGGGCGCGACATATTCGCCATGCATGAGGAACGGCATGCCGATCTTTTCCATGCGCTCCAACACGCGCGCGATCTTGGCGTAATCGGTGACGCCGAACGCCGAATTGGTTGTGGCATGCGCCGGATAGAGTTTCACGCCGGCGAATAATTCGTCGCGAAAGCCGCGCTCGACGTCGTCGGGATCGGTATCGTCAGTCAGATAACAGGTGATCAGGGGCTTAAACTTCGAGCCCGGCGGCAGTGCCGCCATGACGCGCTCGCGATAGGCTTTGCTGTCCGCCGTCGTGCGCACCGGCGGCACGAGATTAGGCATCAGAATCGCGCGGCCAAAATTCTTCGCTGTGAACGGCAGCACCGCTTTGAGCATTTCGCCGTCGCGAACGTGCAGATGCCAGTCGTCCGGCTTGCGGATCGTGACGCGTGTGGTCATTGGCAGGGTCATTGGCAAGCGCTTACCCGATCGGTGCGGCGGCGGCGGCGAAGGTTTCCATCGGCGCTTCGTCGACCATCGCGCCGGTGAGATCGGCGACGCGGGCAAAGCCGCGCTTGGCGCACCATTGCTCCAAGCCATCGATGATGGCGATCATGCCGGTGGGATTGCGGAACGTCAGATAGCCAATCATCACTGCCGTCGCGCCAGCCAGCATATATTCGACGACATCCTCGACTTTAACGATGCCGCCGCAACCGATGATCGGAATCTTCACCGCCTTGGCGCATTGATAGACCATCCGCACGATGATCGGCTTTATTCCCGGGCCTGACAGGCCGCCGAATTTATTGCCGATCGCCGGGCGGAACGTATCGGTATTGATCTTCAGCCCGAGAATGGTGTTCGAAACCACGAGCGCATCCGCGCCGGCGCGCTCGGCGGCCTTGGCGACTGCGACCACATCGCCGGCATTCGGCGACAATTTTACCCACATCGGCTTGTCGGTCGTGGCGCGGATGAGCTTGACGACATTATAAGTGTGCTCCTCGTGGAGGGCGAAGTTGCCGCCCCTGGGATCGCGCGTCGGGCAGGAAATATTGACTTCGAGCACGTCGATCGCCGACTTCGCCACGTCGCGCGCCATCGCCTCGAAATCTTCGATCGTGGTCGCCGAGATCGAGCCGACCAAGGGCGGTGTGAACCGCTTATAATCGGGCACCTGGTGCGCCAGGAAATAGTCGATCCCTTTGGTCGGCAGGCCGATCGAATTGATCATGCCGCCTTCGACTTCCGCGGCGCGCGGCGGCGGATTGCCGGCGCGGAATTCGCGCGACACGGTCTTGGCGACCAGCGCGCCGAGCCGGTTTAAATCCATCACCTGGGCAAGGTCGGTCGAGAAACAGCCAGACGCCGGCATGATCGGATTCTTCAGCGTCACCGCGCCGATTTTGACGCTCATATCTACCATCCGACCGCCTCCTGCATGTCGAAGACCGGGCCGTCGATACAGACCCGGCGCAATTCCTTTTTACCGTCCACTTCGAAGGTGCGCACGCAGACGTAGCAAGGCCCAAGCCCGCAGGCCATCACCTGCTCCATCGCTACTTGGCCCGGAATATTGTGCGCCTTGCCGAGCCGCTTCATCAATTGAAACAGCCGATTCGCGCCGCAAGTGAAAAAAGCGTCGGCGCGGCGTTGCGCGATCAGGTCTTGCAGAATTCGCTCCACATTCTCAACCGCGCTGGTGCCGTCGGTATCGAGCACGCTCACCACGTCGCCGGCTTCGCGGAAAAAGTTGTCGGCCATCACGAAATCCGGATTGCGCGCGGAGAGGATCGCGGTGACGCCGACATGCGCTGCGCGCGCCGCCTGCGAAATCGGCCCGAGCGTCGCGATGCCAACGCCGCGGCCGAGGACGACGATATGGCGCCAGGCCGGATCGAGCTTAAAACCCACGCCGAGCGGCCCGACCATGTTGAGTTCGCCGCCCTTTTCCAGGGTCGCCAAGCCGCGCGTGCCGCGCCCGACGCATTTGTAGAGAAATTCGATCCTCGCGCGCTCGCGGTCGATGCGGTAGACGCTCTGCGGACGGCGGAAGAACAGTTCGCCGACATCGGGCGAAGGGCACAACAGGTTGAAAAACTGGCCGGGCGTAACCGTCAGCGCCTTTGGCGAAGCCTCGACGACAAGATGCTTGTATTCGTCATTGACCCAGGCATGCGACACGACGGGACAAAGCGACTCTTCGGCCGGAATATGCGGCATCGTCGTGGCCGGCGCGCCGTCGCCGACCGCATGCTCGCCGACGACATGGGGGGCTGATGCGAAGGGATCAGCGCTCATCCGAAATCCTTGGGTTGAAGTT
>DASZCJ010000544.1:0-4048 GCA_035943155.1 Xanthobacteraceae bacterium
GGGCGCACTGCCGATGATCCGGAAAAGCTCGATTTGGTTTTCGAAGGCGTCGCCAAGGATCATTGGCGCAGTGGGAAAATTGCGAAATACGAACTTGTAACCCTGCTCGGTAATGTCGGGCGCTGCCGCAATATTGATAACAAAAGGAATGCCCTTTTGCTCGGCGACTTGCGCAATCGCGGTGGTCTGACCGGAATCGAACGCACCGATCAGAAGTTGCGCACCATCATTGATGAGCTTTTCGGCGCGCTGGCGCGCGACGTCGACATTGGATTCGGTATCGGCATTCATCATCGTGAGTTCCGGCAGGCCCAGCGATTTGAGAATGCCCGGCGCGATATCGACGCCTCGCTGACAATCCTGCCCGATGCTGGCTTCGAATCCGGACCGGGGCAGCAGGACACCAACTTTGAGGGGTGCGCGTGCGGCAGCACCTTGAGCGCGCACGATGCTCGGCGCGGCCAGGCTGGTCGCGGCAGCGCCGGCAAGCAGATGGCGACGGGTGATATTGATGCGGCGCGGCATGGCGATGTCCTCCGGTTATATTTGGCAAAATGCTAGGAAATGGCCGCGCTGGCGGCAAGTCTTAACGCCAAATGTCTTGATCGCTGTCTTGATCGCTCAATACCCGATCACGCAACAAATAATTGCATCACCGCAGCGGCAATCCGCAAAAGCTGGCGATCTTGCCCGCTACGCACGACCAGCATCAGGCCGACCGGCAAGGTGGCCTGCAGCGGCAACGAGATCGCGCAAAGATCGAAGAAATTGACCATGCTGGTGTTTCGCAGCAGCGCCGCATTGCGGGCAGCAAAGATCTTGGTGTCGGCCACCTCGGCAAGGGTCGGCGCCACTATTGCAGTCGTCGGCATCACCAGCACATCCAAGGCGGCAAGCCGCGCATCCATGGCCGCCACCAGACGTGCACGCTCGCGCACCATGTCGGCATAATCCGCTTGGCTGACGGCGCAGCCGCGCTCGATGCGGACGCGAACATTGGGGTCGATATCGGCTGCCCGCCGGCGCAGCCGGTCGCGATGTACCGCGCAGGCCTCGGGCGGCAGCACGCCGCCCCTTTCGTTCACCGCCACCCAATCGTCGAGCAGCGACAGCTGTTCATGGCTGAGGCGGCAGCCGGCGCCTTCGAGACGTCCAAGTGCAGCCTTTAAGGCGGAACCGACAATCTCATCCAGCCGGTCGAGCAGGAGCCCTTCGCCCAGGCCGAAGCGCAAGCCGGCAAGCGCGATCGGCTCCGGAGCCGTGAACTCTTCCCCGGCCATGATTGCGTCCGCTTTGGCGCAATCGGCAACGTTGCGCGCGATCGGGCCGATCGAATCGAGTGTCTTGCTCAGCGGAAAGGCGCCGTCGGTCGGCACCCGGTGCCAGCTCGGCTTGAACCCGACCAGGCCGCACAAGGCAGCCGGAATTCGCACCGAGCCGCCGGTATCGGTGCCGATCGAGAGTTCGCACATGCCGTCGGCAAGCGCGACCGGCGCGCCGGCCGAGGAGCCGCCCGGCACGCGGCGGCGGTCGTGCGGATTACCGGGCGTGCCGAAATGCGGATTGGCGCCTATTCCGGAAAAGGCGAATTCGCTCATATTGGTTTTGGCGACGATGACCGCGCCGGCCTGCCGCAGCCGGCGCACCACCGTCGCATCGGCCACAGCCGGTGCCGCTTCCTCGGCGAGGATTCTCGAGCCGGCCCGGGTGGGCTCGCCGGCCACATCGAATAGATCCTTGATGCTCACAATGGTGCCGTCGAGCGGTCCGAGCGATTCGCCGCGCACGGCGCGAGCATCGGCCGCATCAGCCGCGGCCCGCGCGGCATCGGCATACACGGTGAGACAAGCGCGCGCCCCCTCCCCGTTCGGATCGGCGATGCGCGCCAGCGCCTGTTCTACCCGATCGCGACAAGACGGAGGTTTCATGATTCACTCATTCAGGTTGTTGCTTATGCGGAAAGACCGCTCTGCGTAAAGCAGAGCCGGATTGGCTCGATTGCACACTATATAGCAAAGCTGCCATCATCGAGGCCAAGATGAGCGCAGATGATCGCAATCGGCCGCGCGCAACACGCCGCGCCAAGGAACGCAACGAGCGATGCCAATGACTGACACCATGGCAAACGGCAAACCGAGAATTTCTTTCATCGGCTTTGGCGAGGCCGGACAAGCGATCGCCGCCGGGCTGCATGATGCCGACGCGGCACAGATGACCGCATGGGACATCCTTTTCCCGCACGCTGCGGGCAATAATTTGCGGCGGGTTGCCGATGCCAGCGGAGTGCGTTGTGCGGCCTCCGCCGCCGACGCGGTGGCGGGAGCCGAGATCGTTATTTCCGCGGTCACCGCCGCGTCGAGCCACGCGGCGGCGCAATCGGTCCAGGCGCATCTGCGCGGCAGGCCGATCTTTCTCGACATCAATTCGGTGTCGCCGGGCCGCAAGCAGGACACTGCGAAAATGCTCGGCTCTGCCACCCGCTATATCGACGTTGCCGTAGTAGCGCCGATCCATCCGGCGCGGCACCAAACGCCGATGCTACTGGCCGGGCCGGATAGCCGCGCTGTCGCGCCGAAGCTGGCGGCGCTCGGCATGCGCGCAACTATTGTCGGCGCCGAGATCGGCGCGGCCGCGGCGATCAAAATGGTGCGCAGCGTGATGATCAAAGGCGTCGAAGCACTGACACTGGAGTGCTTCCTCGCCGCTGCACGCGCCGGCGTGATCGACGAAGTCGCCGTATCGATGCGGAATAATTATCCCGGCCTCGATTGGGCAAAGATCATCCCGTACAATTTGGAACGCATGGCTGTGCATGGCGAGCGCCGCGCCGCCGAAATGGAGGAAGTGGCCGAAACGCTGCGGGAGCTTGGCGTCGAGCCGCTGATGACGAATGCCACCGTCAAGCGTCAGCGCGAGATGGCCCAGATCGGTCAGCAGGCAGCGGTCCGCAATGTTCTCGACAAGGATCGCGTCACACTGCTCGGCGCGATCAGTACCGCGGCGCGCGACCGTCATTAAATGCGTGCTGGCTTAAACAGATATCTACAGAGCGATGGCGGTTTGGTGAAATCCAATTCCTCTAACGCCGCCGGCCTTTGCGGCGCTCGCGCGCCGTGGCGCGCGCCGATCGCGACATCGCGCGGCGCGTCGGTTTAGCGGTGACACTGCGCGGCGGTAACGCGCCGCTCGCTTCCAATCGCATGCTCCAATATTCCCAAGTCCTGGTCACGACATTCGGCAGCGCGCTTAGCGTCCCGGCGAGCTTGACCTCGCCGCGATGTAACGGCTCGGGCGTACCAAGGGTCAGCGCGCGCAGCTGATAATCAGCGTTCTGGCACATGAAGATGGCGCGCGCCACGAGCTCCTTCAGGCTCGCCCCGACGACCGTCGCACCGTGACGATTCATCAGCACCGCCGAATTTTGACCGAGCGCACGGGCCAGCGAGCGTCCCTCTTCCGGCTTGACCACCAGAAGATTGGTATCGCCGAACTCGTCATATTGGTCCCAGAATGGCGCCTCCTCACCCATAGCCGCGCCCAAATGAAATACCGGCACGATCGGCTTGCCGGCGATGCAGAACGGCATCACCGCCGGGGCATGATGGTGGCATACGGCCATCACGTCTTTGCGCGCCTGATAGATGCAGCCGTGAATGACGCGCTCGGCATAAAGCAGCGCTTTGGCCGGCCGCACCGGCTCGGAATCCAGCGTGAACTCCAAAATATCATCGGGCTCGATCAAGAGCGGCGATCGCGACCGTGACAGTAAATACCGATCAGCAAGTGTCGGGTGACGCATACTGACATGGCCGAAAGCATCGAGGACGCCTTCATGCGCGAGGATGCGGTTGGCCAACGCCAGCTCCTCGACCACACCGGTCATTCCATTGAGCACAGTTTTCCCCCCGCTAGAACGATGTGAGATTTCGTCGAATCGTCATCACGCTCTAGCTTTTTGTTTTTAAACGGCCGCAGTTTTACACAGTGGCAAACGGGATCAAGCCTTCAATCCGCGCACGTTGAACGCGCGAATGGGCCGATGCAAGCC
>DASZCJ010000545.1:0-3603 GCA_035943155.1 Xanthobacteraceae bacterium
TTGAAGACGAGGCCGTCGCGACCCGCCGCGATTTTCACCTTCTCTCCGTCCTTGATGCGGCCGGAGAGAATGAGCTCGGCCAGGGGGTCCTGCACCGATTTCTGGATCACGCGTTTGAGCGGGCGCGCGCCATAGGCCGGATCGTAGCCTTTGTCGGCGAGCCAATCGCGCGCTTTGCCGTCGAGCGCGATGGTGATCTTGCGCTCGTCGAGCAGCTTCTGCAGATGCTTCATCTGGATGTCGACGATGCGGCCCATATGCTCGCGCTTGAGCCGATGGAATAGAATAATCTCGTCAACGCGGTTCAAGAATTCGGGCCGGAAATGCGCGCGCACTTCCGCCATGACCTGATCACGCACCTTGTCGGTGTCTTCACCTTCAGCCTGCGCCACCAGATATTCGGCGCCGAGATTCGAGGTCATCACGATCAGCGTATTGCGGAAGTCGACAGTATGCCCTTGGCCGTCGGTCAGGCGGCCGTCATCGAGCACCTGAAGCAGCACGTTGAAGACGTCCGGATGCGCCTTCTCGATCTCGTCGAACAGCACGACCTGATACGGCCGGCGCCGCACCGCTTCGGTAAGCGCGCCGCCTTCATCATAGCCGACATAGCCGGGCGGGGCGCCAATGAGCCGCGCCACTGAATGCTTCTCCATATATTCCGACATGTCGATGCGAATGAGCGCGTGCTCGTCGTCGAACAAAAATTGCGCCAGTGCCTTGGTCAGCTCGGTCTTACCGACGCCGGTGGGTCCTAAGAACATGAACGAGCCGATCGGCCGGTTCGGGTCTTGCAGGCCGGCGCGGGCGCGCCGCACTGCGGTCGCCACCGATTGCACGGCCTCGGCTTGGCCGACCACGCGCTTGCCAAGCTGCTCTTCCATGCGCAGGAGCTTTTCGCGCTCGCCTTCGAGCATGCGGTCGACCGGAATGCCGGTCCAGCGCGACACCACTTGCGCCACGTGGTTCGCCGTCACCGCCTCCTCGGCGAGCATGCCGGCTCCACCGGCGCCCGCCGCCGCGGCGGCAGCATCGGTCGATTTCAGCTTGCCTTCGAGCTGCGGGATGACGCTGTACTGCAATTCACCGGCGCGCTGATAATCGCCGCGGCGGATCGCGTCGGTGAGATCGTATTTCGCCTTGTCGAGCTGTTTCTGCAGCTCGGCCGCCGACGAGAGCTTGTCCTTCTCGGCTTTCCACTTCGCGGTCAGCGCGTCGGCCTTCTCCTGTAGTGCGGCGAGATCCTTTTCCAACCGCTTGAGGCGCTCCTTCGACGCCGCATCGCGCTCTTTCTTTAGCGCCTCCTGCTCGATCTTCAGCCGCACGATTTCGCGGTCGAGATTATCGAGCTCTTCCGGCTTGGAATCGATCTGCATGCGCAGCCGCGCCGCCGCCTCGTCGACCAGGTCGATCGCCTTGTCGGGCAGGAAGCGGTCGGTGATGTAGCGGTGTGACAAGGTCGCCGCCGCCACGAGCGCGCCGTCGGTGATCTTCACCTTGTGATGCGCTTCGTATTTTTCCTTCAAGCCGCGCAGAATCGAAACCGTATCCTCGACCGTCGGCTCGTCGACGTAGACCGGCTGGAATCGCCGCGCCAGCGCCGCGTCCTTTTCGACGTGTTTCTTGTATTCGTCGAGCGTGGTAGCACCGACGCAGTGCAACTCGCCGCGCGCCAGCGCCGGCTTGAGCAGGTTGGATGCATCCATCGCGCCGTCGGCCTTGCCGGCGCCGATAATCGTATGCATCTCATCGATGAAAATCACATAGGCGCCGGCCGCGCCGGTGACTTCTTGCAGTACGGCTTTGAGCCGCTCTTCGAACTCGCCGCGATATTTGGCGCCGGCAATCATCGCGCCCATGTCGAGTGCGAGCAATTTCTTGTCTTGCAAACTCTCCGGGACGTCGCCGTTGACGATGCGCAGCGCCAAGCCTTCGACGATCGCGGTCTTGCCGACGCCGGGCTCGCCGATCAGCACTGGATTGTTCTTGGTCCGGCGGGAGAGCACCTGGATGGTGCGGCGGATTTCCTCGTCGCGGCCGATAACCGGATCGAGCTTGCCGTCGCGCGCCGCCTGGGTCAGGTCGCGCGCATATTTCTTCAGCGCATCATAGGCGTTCTCGGCCGAGGCGGAATCGGCGGTGCGGCCCTTGCGCAGCGCCTCGATCGCGGCATTAAGCGTTTGCGCTGTGACGCCGGCGTCTTTGAGGATCTTGCCGGCTTCGCTCGATTTATCCAAAGCCAACGCGAGCAAAAGACGCTCGGCGGTGACATAGCTGTCGCCGGTTTTCTCAGCGGCCTTTTCGGCGGCGTCGAACACGCGCGCCAGCGCCGAGTCCAGATAAATCTGCCCGGCGCCGCCACCGGAAATCTTCGGCCGCTTGTCAAGCGCCGCCTCGGCGGCGGCGAGCGCCGCGCGCGAATTGCCGCCGGCGCGATCGATCAGCCCGGCAGCGAGCCCTTCCGGGTCATCGAGCAGGACTTTGAGCAGATGTTCGGGGGCGAATTGCTGGTGTCCCTCGCGCTGGGCGAGCGACTGCGCAGACTGAACGAAACCGCGGCTGCGGTCGGTATATTTCTCAAAATTCATGTTCCTTCCCTCAGCCTATTCCGCCGCCCTAAAGCATGATCCCGAAAAGTGGTTTCCCGGTTTTCGGGAAAGATCATGCTCCAAATTGGCGCAGCCGGAACATCGTCATTGGGTTATCAAGGATGGGCCGGCACTTCCGTGACTTAGGTCAAACGACGAAAGTAAAGGGAGTTCCGACACCCTGAGCATGATCCCGAAAAGTGGGTACCGGTTTTCGGAAAAGATCATGCTCAAGCAACAAACTAACGCGAAATGGCCAAAGCCATTTCGTGTTGGCGAATGCCGTAAAGGCCGCCCACCGTATGTAATATGGTGTGGGGAAAACGCCGCGAAAAGAGGCGGACCCAGTTTGGTCCCGAAAAACTGCGCCCGCCCCGCTTTCAAGCAGCCAACCGATGGTCACAGCCTCAACAACCGCCTGGCGTTGCCGGAGAGGATCTTGGCCTTGTCCTCGTCGCATAGCGGCACCGATTCCATCCATTTGGTGCCCGGCGGGTTGGGCACGAACGGCCAGTCGACGGCAAACAGGATGCGGTCGATGCCCATTTCCATGACGCAGCACAAGAGCGCCGGGTTGGAAAAATTGCCGCTCGTGGTGACGTAGAAATTGTTGCAGAAAATATCGCGGAAGTTCGCCGCCTTGCCGCCCGGGCGCTTGAGCGTGGTGTCGATGCGCCAGACCAGAAACGGCAGCGTCTCGCCGAGATGGCCGAGGATGATTTTTAGCTTCGGATGTTTCTCGAACACGCCGGAGAGCACGAGGCGAAGACCAAGCGTCGCGGTCTCGACCGTATAGCCCCAGGTCGCGCGCGTGATCATCGGGAAATCCTTGGCGTAATCCTCGTAATAGATGCGCATCACGTCGGGATGCGGCAGCGACGGATGCATGTAGATCGGCAGATCGAGCTTCTCCGCGCGCGCATAGATCGGCCAGAAGCGCTTGTCGTCGAGGAAGACGCCGTTCGCCAATCCATGCAGCATGGCGCCCTTAAAACCTAGCGCCGCCGTGCGCTCG
>DASZCJ010000546.1:0-1528 GCA_035943155.1 Xanthobacteraceae bacterium
AGAATAGCCAGACCGATCGCGGCTTCGGCGGCCGCGACCGTCAACACAATGAGCGCGTAGACCTGTCCGACGATGTCGCCGAGAAAACTCGAGAACGCGACCAAGTTGATATTGACTGCGAGCAGGATCAGCTCGATCGACATCAAGATGATGACGACATTCTTGCGATTGAGAAAGATTCCGAGAACGCCGAGCGTGAAGACGATCGCCGCAACCGAAAGATAGTGGCCAAGCCCGATAGTCACAGCGGCGTTCATGCCAGCATTCATGGCAGCCCCTGCCCCGACTTTACTTTGACGATCTCGATTGCGGTGGCTTTGGTGCGCGCGACCTGGTGGGCGATGCTTTGACGCCGCACATTCGGCTTGTGGTGGAGCGTAAGCACGATGGCCCCGATCATCGCCACCAGCAGAATGAGGCCGGCTGCCTGAAAGAAGTAGATATAGTTTGTATAGAGCACGAGCCCGAGCGCCTGCGTGTTGGAAACTTGCGCCGACGGCGGGATCGGCGCGGTGATTGCTTTGGCGACGTCCGGACCGACTGCCCAGGCGCCGACAATAATCAGAAGCTCGACCAGGAGCAGCGCGCCAATAAGCGCGCCAACCGGCAAGTAGGAGAGAACGCCGCGCCGCAAGGCGGTAAAATCGACGTCGAGCATCATGACGACGGACAAGAACAACAGCGCGACAGCGCCCACATAGACGATGATAAGAATCCAGGCCAAGAATTCGGCGCCCATCAGAACGAATAATCCGGCCGCATTGACGAAGGCGAGAATGAGGAACAGCACCGAATGGATTGGATTGCGCGCGGCAATCACCATCACGGCCGAGGCGACCGTTATGCCGGCAAAGAGATAGAAGAAAATCGCGTGCAATAGCATCGGCGTGAAGTCTCAGCGGTAAGGCGCGTCGAGGGCAAGGCTCTGGGCGATTTCGCGTTCCCAGCGATCGCCATTCGCGAGCAGCCGCTCCTTGTCATAGTAAAGCTCTTCGCGTGTTTCAGTCGCGAATTCGAAATTCGGTCCTTCGACAATCGCATCGACTGGACATGCTTCTTGGCACATGCCGCAATAAATGCACTTGACCATGTCGATGTCATAGCGCGTGGTGCGGCGCGTACCGTCGTTTCGGCGCGGGCCGGCTTCGATCGTGATCGCCTGCGCCGGACAAATCGCCTCGCACAATTTGCAGGCGATGCAGCGTTCTTCGCCGTTGGGATAACGGCGCAGCGCGTGCTCGCCACGGAAGCGCGGCGAAATCGGATTTTTCTCGAACGGATAGTTCACCGTCGCCTTGGGCTTGAAAAAATAGCGTAGCGACAACACCAAGGCTTGCCAGAATTCCTTGAGGAAGAGCGCGCGGGCGGCCTGGTCCAATTTCATATCAACCCCACATGTCGCCAAGCATGTTGCCGCCAAGCATGTTGCCGACCCAATATCCCGCCGTACCCGGTACAGCAACCGCGAAACCCAGGATCACGCGGCGCATGACCGAGAGCTTGTCTTCGAAGGCGGAGCGCTGCGCGT
>DASZCJ010000547.1:0-2002 GCA_035943155.1 Xanthobacteraceae bacterium
GATCTTGACCGGCTTCGACGGATATTTGTCGGATGTTTGCGCCAGAGCGGCTCCGGCGGTGAGACACATTGCGGTCAGACACATTGCGGCCAGACACATTGCGGCCAGGCATAGCATCGTCCTTGCTAGAATCACCGCGCGCTTCATGACGCTCTCCGCTAGTCTTTGCTGTTCGCTGTTACGACGTCTAGTCCTCGCCGTTTGTCGCAATGCCGTGCAGGCCGTGCGACGCGTCCTTCACCGTAAAGAATACGACGTCGCTATCGGCGGAAGCTTTGGCGGAATGGACGATATTGGCCGGAACATAGATCACCGAACCGGGCTTGGCGTCGACGGACTTGCCGCCAATGGTGGCGTGGAAGACGCCCTGGAGAATATAAATCCATTGTTCGTTGGGATGCGAATGGGGCTCGGCGCCGGTCCCGGCCGGCATGCGCATCAGCCCGACGATCATGCGATCGCCCTCGACGCAGGAGCCGTTTGCGGTCGAATAATCGGGACCGCCCAGGATGTGATTGACATGCGCGAGATCGAACACGTATTCGCCGGCAGCGGCGCGCTTGGCGCCAGGCGTGCGCGGCCGCGGCGGAGCGGGTGATTCAGTCATTTCAAAACTCCTGGCAAAACTCCTGGCAGAACTCCTGCCAAAACTCCTTTGCGCCAATCGTAATCGAGCGCCATTGCGGACACCAGACAGACGATTTGCGTTCGGCAATTTCTGTTCACGCTTCCGACACTTTTTTACTTACATGCTCGGAGGCATGGGGGGCACTTCCATGATCCGGCTATTTGGCGCGGCGCGTGTTTGCGGGGCTGCACTCGCCGCGGCGGCTTTATTTGGCTGCACCGGCAATAATCCGCCGGAAGGCCAGCCGAGCTTCTATCAGGACCTCGCCGGGCCGGCCGCCGCGCTTGACGCCAGCGCGGCGCAATCGATGATTTCCAGCTATCGCCACAACAACGGCCTTGGCGCCGTGACGATCGATCCGGAATTAATGCGGCTTGCCAATGAGCAAGCCAGCGCCATGGCGGCGCGCGGCGCGCTCGATCATGGCGCTGGCGCGCCGTTCCAGGAGCGCATCCGCAAATCGCGATTCGATGCCAGTGTCGCGGTCGAAAATATCGGCGGCGGCTACCATACGCTGGCCGAAGCATTTTCCGGCTGGCGCGATTCGCCGCCGCATCGCGCCAATATGCTCAATGCGAATGTAACGCGCATGGGCATTGCCGCGGTCTATTCGCCGAAATCCAAGTATAAAGTGTTCTGGGCTTTGATCTTGGCGGCGCCGGACGAGCGCCATAGTTGACGCAAGACGAAGAACAAGGCTGAAAGATATCGTCTGACGTCATGACCGGGCAAATAGAAACCTTAGTCACCCGTGGCACGCGGGTTCGCGTTCGCCGCGCCGGCTCCGGCAAGCCGGTGCTTTGCCTGCACGGCGCCGGCGGTTGGCCGGCTTGGATGCCGTTCTTCGAGCGCTTGTCGCAACGCTTCGCGCTCATGGTTCCGGAACATCCGGGCTTCGGCGGCTCCGACGATCCGCACTGGCTGCGCGATGTGCCGGATCTGGCGATGTACTATCTCGACCTGCTCGATAGCGCCTATTCGTCACCGGTTCATGTCATCGGGCATTCGCTCGGCGGCTGGACCGCGGCGGAGGCGGCGATCCGCAACACGCGCCGTATCGCCAGCCTCACGCTCCTTGCGCCTGCCGGCATCCGCGTCAAAGGAACTCCGCCCGGCGACAACTTTATCTGGTCGCCCGAGGAAGCGATTCGCAATCGCTACCACAATCAAAGCTTCGCCGATGCGTTGTTGCAGGCGCCGCCGCCTGACGAGGCGCAGCTCGATATCGACCTGCAAAACCGGGTCGCCGCGGTCAAATTCGGCTGGGAGCCGCGCTGGTTCAACCCGGCGCTGGAAAAATGGCTGCACCGCATCGCGGTGCCGACGCATGTCGTGTGGGGCGTTCAAGACAAAATTCTGCCGAGCGCCTATGCG
>DASZCJ010000548.1:0-6299 GCA_035943155.1 Xanthobacteraceae bacterium
CCCCGACATTGCGCATTTGCGAACGTCGATGAAAAAACGACAGCACACATCACTGCTAGAAATTTAAACATGACACCTAAACCCCGCTCACCGAATTCCAAAGCGCTAAAAAGCGTCATGCCGCGCTTAATTAATACCTGACTCACCCAAGCGTTTTTAGCGGTGTTGCAGGGGAGCCGGGAACGTCCGGTTTGGGTCAAAAGCAGACATGACGCTCTGAAATCGCGATGTCCGCTTTACCCCCGAAAGCGGACATTCGCCCAGGCGATCAGGATGTCTGCTTTGGGCCATTTCCGGACTCATGCACCGCAGCAAGAAAAATACCTCGACAATATGTCCTTACACAAAGGCGCTAAGTCCGGTGATCGCTTTGCCCACGATTAGAGTGTTCATCTCACGTGTGCCCTCATAGGAATAAATAGCCTCAGCATCAGCGACAAAGCGGCCAACGTGGTTGTCCAGGAGAATGCCGTTACCTCCGAGCAGTTCGCGCGCATAGCCGACCGTCTCGCGGCATTTGACAGTGCAAAATGCTTTCGCCAGCGACGCGTGCTCGTCGGTCATGAGATCCTGGCTTTGCAACTGTCCTAATCTCAGCATCAGGCACTGGATCGCTGTCACGTTACCGAGCATACGCACTAAAAGATCTTGAACCAACTGAAAGCCCGCGATTGGCCTGCCGAACTGAATGCGCTGCGTTGCATAACGCAAAGCGTGCTCATAGGCGCCCATTGCACAGCCGACCGCGAACCAGGCTACTCCCGCGCGGGTCATCCGCAGGACCTTCGCCGTATCCTTAAAGCTGTTAGCGTTCTGCAGCCGATCGCGTTCCGGCATGAGACAATCTTTCAGAGTGATCAAGCCGTTCTGGACCACGCGCAATGCCATTTTGTTTTCGATTTTCTTCACCGAAAAGCCGGGATTGTCTTTGCCGACTACGAAGCCTTTAACCTGGCTTGAAATCTCCTCACGCGCCCAAATCACGTTAATGTCGGCGAAGGTTGCATTACCGATCCATTTTTTCTCGCCATTGAGAACCCAAGAGTCGCCTTCGCGCCGACAGGTCGTCGTCATTCCGCCGGATGTGGCCGAACCAACCAGAGGCTCGGTCAGCCCGAATGAGCCGATCTTTTCGAAGCGCATCATCGCCGGCAGCCAGCGCTGCTTCTGCGCCTCGTCACCGCACAGATAGATCGAGCCGGCCGCAAGTCCGGTATGCACTCCCCAGAAGGTGGCGATCGATGAATCCACACGCGCCAGCTCCATGCTGATGAAACCGTTCAGCAACATGCTGCCGCCGGCGCTGCCGTAGCCTGTGTACCCCACTCCCCCGATCCCGAGCGCCGCGATCTTCGGGATTATCTCAAATGGAAATTTGTCACGCGCCCAATACTCATCAATGATCGGCGCGACCTCGACCTCCATAAAATCCCGTACCCGTTTGACGATGGCGCTTTCAGAGTCGTTGAGCAGATTCGCAATCCGATAAAAGTCACCCTCTACTGGAGGCGCCGAATAGTCCACCTTGCGAGACAAAGCTGCTTGCTGACCCATCGCTCACTCTCCCTGATTTTGTAGTTCTTCGCCTAATCCTATTTCTTCAGTTCGTCGCTCAGAAACCGCGAAACGATTTCCGCGGATTGACCGGCGTTAGTCACCAGAAATAAATGCCCATCATCGATCGTTACCAAACGCGCATTGGGGATGAGGCTTGACAAAATGCGCCCGTTGACGATCGGCACAATCGGATCGTCAGTTCCGGCGATGACAAGGGTTGGCTGCACGAGGCTGCGAAGCCACGGTAAGCTGGTCCAGCCGAAGCCGGCCATCAGCTGCAGATAGTAGCCATAGTCGCTCGACCAGCGGACGTAGCGAAGATGCTTGCCGACCAGGTCAGGCGAGTTTCGAAATGAGCCACCATAGATGTGGCCGGCGACTTTCTTCAAATAATCAAAATCCTTGTATCGCCGTGGCGTCGCCATCGTAAGCAATACGCTGAGCTTGCCGGGCACCATCAGATGGCCGGGCGAAGTCGCCGCCAGCACGAGTCGCCGACAGCGTTTTGGCTGCTGGTACGCAAATTGTTGCGCAAGCGCGCCTCCCCAAGAAACGCCCAAAACGTCGACGTGTTGGTGTCCCAACTGATCGAGGAGCCGCGCGCTCAGCCGCGTAAGCGTCGATGGGCGGTATGGCAGCAAGGGCGGCGGCGAGCCGCCGACCCCGGGTATGTCAAAGATGATCGCACTTGGACCGTCGAACGCCTCGAGAAACGGTTCGACTAACTCGATATTGGCGCCAATGCCGTTGAACAGGAGGAGCGGCGGTCGTGCCTGATCCCCGCGCCGAACGCCGACGCGGAGAGTTTGTCCGCCTACGTCGTGAAGACTGATTTCCACTCTATTTCTCCATGACGTATTGCCCGGGCGCCTCGGCAAGCTCAGGGTTTTTCTCGCTGCCCAATGTGGCGGTGGCCGATTTCTTCTCGCCCGAACGAGCGTGAATCCATGCCAGCCAGTGCGGCCACCAACTGCCGTCGTGTTTGGTAGCGTGCTCGCGCCATGCTGGCGCATCCGTCGCACTCGAGTCCGCGGTCCAAAAGCATGCCTTCGAGTTAGCCGGCGGATTGATCAAGCTTTGAATGTGGCCGCTGTTGGCGAGCACAAAGGTGCTGCGCCGCCCGTGGAGCTTGGCGGTGTTATAGCAGCCGTGCCACGGCGTAATGTGATCGCTCAGTCCGGCGACGACGTAGCTGTCCAAGTCCACTTGTGCCATCTCGAGCGGTATGCCGCGCACAGCGAAGCGGTCGGCATTGACGAACGGATTGGTCTCCATGAGTTCAAGAAAATCGGCATGGAGCCGCGCGGGCAAGCGCGTCGTGTCATTGTTCCAGTACAGAACATCGAACGCGGGCGGCGCATTGCCGAGCAGATAATTGTTCACCCAATAGTTCCAGATCAGATCGTTGGGCCGCATCAAGGCGAACATGCGCGCCAGCTCGTGGCCTTCGATAACGCCAGCGCGCTGCGAAGCGCGCTTTGCCGCGGCGATCGACTCCGGCGTCACAAACAATCCGGGCGTCGTGTCCTGCGCCACCGCCATGTCGAGCAGACAAACTGCCACGGTAGCGCTGTGAACTTTGGTTTCGCCGCGCGCGGCGAGATGGGCGAGAAAAGCTGATGTGGTGATCCCGCCCGAGCACGAGCCCCAGATGTTGACGTCCTTGCTGCCGGTTATCTCGCGCATTGCGTCGACCGCCTGCTCCAGTGCGGCGACGTAGGTATCCAGACCAAAGTCGCGTTCGGCGGCAGTCGGATTCTTCCAGCTAATGGCGAAGGTCTGCAGGCCGCCCTCAAGGCAATACCGAATGATGCTCTTTTCCGGCGTAAGATCGAACACATAGAACTTATTGATCTGCGGCGGAACAATCAGCAACGGCCGAGTGTGCACCTCTTTTGTCGTCGGCCGATACTGGATCAGTTCCATCACCTCCGTGCGAAGCACGACCGACCCGGGTGTGATCGCGAGATTTTTGCCGACCGCGAAAGTTCGGGTGTCGACCTGGGCCGGCAAGCCGCCGTTGCGGATGAGGTCGGCGGTAAAGTTCTCCAGCCCATGAAGCAGGCTTGCGCCGCCGGTCTCGACCAGTTTCTTTAGCGCCGTGGGATTGCCGGCCAGAGAATTGGTCGGCGCCATCGCGTCGACGAGCAGCGACACGAGAAAACGCGCGCGCTCGGTGTTGCGCTTGTCGATATTCGCCTCGTCCAGAAAGCGGTGGAGCGCGGTGCCCCAAGCGACATAGGCCTGCGCGAGAGCACGATAGGCCGCATTCTCTTTCCACGCCGGATCGGCAAAGCGGCGATCCTTGGGATCGGGTGCAAGCGCGCTGGCGCCCGTTACGATGCGGCCGAGCTCGGCAAGCAGCGTCACATACTGACGCACGGCCAAGGCCGGATTGCCGAGCGTTTCCGCGAGGAACATCTGCGCCGACTCGAAAATGTCCTGTCCGCGCACACCGACCAGCGGATTGGCCGCCAAGGTGTGTGCCGCAGCCTGGTCGCGGATGTCATGCTCAGGTGCGTCGGCGGGACCGCTTGTCATGACTGACCCGAAATTCATCGTGCGAGATCGGATTTGCCGATTAACAAACAGAGCAGCTCAGCGATCAAAGCGGGTTTAGCCTCGCCTTCGATCTCGAGCGTGCAATCGAGTCTGAGCAACGTGCGAGAATCGCCCTGTGGTTCAGCGGCGCGCAGCTTGGCGCGCGTGCGGACACGCGCTCCCGCTTTTACGGGCGCGATGAAGCGCACTTTATCCAATCCATAATTGAGCCCGGTCGCCGCATCCGGCGGGATCACGCCGAGCTCCATGATCATTGCGGCGACCAGCGACAATGTCAGATAGCCGTGCGCGATCGGACCACCAAACGGGCTTTCGCGTGTTGCGCGCTCGACATCGATGTGGATCCACTGCTGATCGCCAGTGCAAGCCGCGAACGCATCGATGCGCTCTTGGTCGAGCGCCATCCATTGGGTTGCGCCGAGCTCGCAGCCGACGAATTGCGGTGCTGTCGCCACGGAGTATTGCGCCATTGTCATGCTGGCACCTATGGCAGTCCGCGCAGATCCTTCCGCAGGATCTTGCCCACATTCGACTTTGGCAAAGCATCGAGGAAGCGGACTTCCTTGGGCACCTTGTATGCCGAGAGTTGCCGGCGGCAATGCGCGATGAGATCCGCCTCGGTAAGCGACGCGCCTGGCGCCTTGGCCACGAACAATCGGACCGCCTCGCCGGACTTTTCGTCGGGCCGGCCGATGCAAGCGCATTCGGCGACCCCGCTGCATGCGGCCGCAACCGCCTCGACCTCGTTGGGGAAGACGTTGAAGCCGGAAACGATGATCATGTCCTTCTTGCGATCGACGATCTTGAGGAAGCCCTTGGCATCGAACACACCGATATCGCCGGTGCGGAAATAGCCGTCAGCAGTGAAAGCATCGGCATTGGCCTCCGGCTTCTGCCAGTAGCCCCGCATGACCTGCGGACCCTTGGCGCAGATTTCGCCCGGTTCACCGATCGGCACTTCCTTGTTGTCGTCATCGAGCAACTTAATGTCGGTCGACGGCAGCGGCAGACCTACCGTTGCCGAAAATCCGCTTGCCGAAGTCGCTGGATTGAGCGTCAAGATTGGAGAGGTTTCCGACAGCCCGTAGCCCTCGCGGATGTGTTGGCCAGTCAACGCTTTCCATTTCGCCGATGTCGTCGGCAGCACCGCGGCGCCGCCGCCGATCGCCACCCGCAATCTGCTGAAATCCACTGCGGCGATATCAGGATGCATGAGCAGACCGCCAAACAGCGTGTTGACGCCGGTGAAGGCCGTGCAGCGCGCCTGGCGCATGATGTCGACGAGACTATTGATGTCGCGCGCATTGGGGACAAGCCAATTCTCGGCGCCGGTCGAGTAGTAGGAGATGAAATTCAGCATCAGCGCAAAGATGTGATAGAGCGGCAGCGCCGTGACCACCACATCCTCGCCCGGACGCAACGCATCGCTCAGGAACGCCTTGAACTGTTCAGTATTCGCGACGAGATTGCGGTGCGACAGCGCGGCGCCCTTGGAGAGCCCAGTGGTGCCGCCGGTGTATTGCAGGAACAACAGATCGTCGCCGGCAAGCGACACCGGCTTAAAGTCGAGTTCAGCGCCGGCTGCCAGCGCACTGGAAAACGCCACCGCGTTTGTAAGCCTTGGGTCCAGTGTGGGACTGGGAAGTTCTACGCCGATGCCGTCCCCCGGCGCGACACTGACGACTTGCTTTACCCCGGTCTGGCCGATGATTTCGGCGAGCGTAGCCGAAACGCCATTGAAAATGATGATGGTCTCGACGCCGGCGTCGTTGAGTTGGTGTTCGAGCTCGCGCGGCGTATAGAGCGGATTCACGTTAACTTGCACGCCGCCGGCGCGGACAATGCCGATCGTGGCAAGCGGGAAGGCTGCGATGTTGGGCAGCATCACCGCGATGCGGTCGCCCTTTTTCACACCGAGTTTGCCCTGCAGATAGGCCGCGAAATTGCGCGATAGCCGGTCGCTATCGGCATAAGTGAGCGTTTGGCCGAAGCAGCGAAACGCCGGCTTGTCGGAATAGCGTCGCATGGCGGCTTCGAGCAGCTCCAGCACCGAGCCATGAACGTCCGGATCGATCTCGCACGGAATCTTTTCGCCGTAGGCGGCAAGCCAATGTTTGGGCGACATGTCCTACCTCCCTCTGGACCCGCAAGCCTGCGGGGCAGGTTCTTTAGAGACCATT
>DASZCJ010000549.1:0-7346 GCA_035943155.1 Xanthobacteraceae bacterium
GATCCGCGCCTGGAAACATTGGCGGCGCTGGCGAAATCCGCGGCCATCGTGCCGACGCGGCTGACCTTCGTCGACATTGCCGGTCTGGTGCGCGGCGCTTCAAAAGGGGAGGGGCTCGGCAACCAATTCCTCGGCAATATCCGCGAAGTCGACGCCATTGCGCATGTCGTACGCTGTTTTGAAGATACCGACGTGACGCATGTCGAAGGCCGCATCGATCCCATTGCCGATATCGAGACTGTCGAAACCGAATTGATGCTCGCCGATCTCGAGAGCTTGGAGCGGCGGATCGAAGGACTGGAGCGCAAATCGCGGGGCACCGATCAGGAAGCGAAAGAAGCGCGCCAGACGATCGAGCTTATTGATCGCGCCTTAGTGCTGCTGCGTGAGGGCAAGCCGGCGCGGTTGACGCAACGCAAGCCGGAGGAGGAGAAGCCGTTCCGGATGCTTGCCCTGCTTACGGCGCTGCCCGTGCTTTATGTTTGTAACGTCGACGAAGATTCCGCCGCAACCGGCAACGATTTCTCGAAGCAGGTGCAGGCCCGTGCGCAGGAGGAAGTCGCCGCCGCCATCGTCATTTCCGCCAAGATCGAAGCCGAGATCGCCGTGTTGTCGGCGCACGAGCGCGAGGATTATCTCACTGCGATCGGTTTGAAAGAAGCAGGGCTCGATCGCTTGATCGCGGCCGGCTATGCGCTTCTCGATCTGGTCACGTTCTTTACCGCGGGTCCAAAAGAGAGCCGCGCTTGGACGGTCACCCGCGGCACCAAGGCGCCGCAGGCCGCAGGCGCGATCCACAGCGATTTCGAGCGCGGCTTCATCCGCGCCGAAACGATTTCATACGACGATTATGTCGCTTGCGGCGGCGAAGCCGGGGCGCGTGAGGCTGGCAAAATGCGGCTCGAAGGCAAGGACTACGTCGTGCAGGACGGCGACGTCATGCACTTTCGCTTCAGTCCTTAATGGTTCGAGGAACGGATCGACGATCCGATCCGATTACTGATTCCGAAAGCCGCCTTGATTGCGGATCGCGCCCAGATGCTCATTGATGCGAAATACAATGAGCACGAATTCGGCAGTGATTCGCGACATGACAATGCCCATGCAAGCGCCGAGCACGCTGGCGATGAGAAAGATGACGCCAACGAACGGATTATACGCCATGGTCGTCAGCGAACTGACCGCGCCGGCGAAGCCGAGGAGAACAGAAATGACGACTGCCAACCAATAAAAGATCTTAATCACAGTGGGCGTGACGAACCTTTCCCACTGGAAAAGATCACCAAGGCCGAACATGAAGCCACCTCATCGCGCGCCCCCCAGTGCGGTGCCTTTGATTGCTAAGTTCGCATGAGGACTTGCCGAAAAACCGTGCGAACTTCGGAATCGGGACACTAACCGGCGGCAGACTGCACTGCGCAATTGCAGTGGTCAATCGCAGCTGATCGCAACGGCCAAAGCACTCGCGCCATCCGCCTCGGAAAGATCGGGCGCATCCTCCGAGCGCTTTGTTGACGGACTGCAGTGGGGCATTTACAGCGGGATGAGATTTTGTCAGATCGTCGTTCGGCCCTAGCTTTTTGGTTGAGCATGATCTTTTCCGAAAACCGGTTTCCACTTTTCGGGATCATGCGTTAGGACCGCGGTCATGGCTATGCCGAGGCTCTCCTGGGAAAATTTCGCCGCGCTCGCGCCGCGGATCTCCAGCGAGCAGCGGCGCGCCGCTTCAGTTGCGGGCGTAGCGCATGCGCTGCACGACGGTTACACCGATCTCATCTACATCTTGCTGCCATTATGGCAGGCCGAATTCGGCTTGACCTATGCCGCGCTCGGCGTGCTCCGAAGCATGTTCGTCGGCGCGATGGCCTGTTTGCAAATTCCCGCGGGCTTAATGTCCGAGCGGTTCGGCGCGCCGTTCATACTGGCGCTCGGCACCGCGCTCGCCGGCGCTGGTTACTGTTTTGCTGGATTGAGCACAGGCTTCGCTATGCTGCTCTGCGCGCTCCTCATCAGCGGCATCGGCGCCAGCGCCCAGCATCCAATCGCCTCCGCGCTTGTCGCTCGCGCCTTTGCCGGACCGCAATCGCTCAAGGCGCTCGGCGCGTATAATTTTTCCGGCGATCTGGGAAAGATGACCATACCGGCGACGCTGTCGCTGATGCTGTTGGTCATGGCTTGGCGTCCGGCACTGCTGATCTTGGGCTGCCTCGGTGTCGCTCTTGCTGCAGTGATCATGTTTGCCGCTCCCCGTTACGAATCCGCAGAAACCGTCAGGCTGCGGGCCTCTGACAAAGTGGCGCCCGAACCGAAACAGCAATCGGTTGCTTTCGCGCTATTGACCAGCATCGGCATCATCGACAGCGCCACGCGAATGGCTTTTCTCCTGTTCCTGCCGTTCGTGCTGACTGAAAAAGGCGCGAGCTTGCAAACCGTCGGTTTGGCGCTGACGTTGGTGTTCGCCGGCGGTGCGGCGGGCAAGCTTGCCTGCGCGTTTATCGGCGCTCGGATCGGCGCAATCGGAACCGTGTGGTTGACGGAAGGATTGACGGCGACGGGAATTCTCGCCCTTCTGCCGCTGCCACTCGACGCGGCGCTCGTCTTACTTCCGCTGATCGGGGTTGCGCTCAACGGCACGTCGTCGGTGCTGTACGGCTCGGTGCCCGATCTGATCACCCCGCAGTGGCGCACGCGGGCGCTGAGCATTTTCTACACCGGTACGATAGGTTCGGGCGCGCTTTCACCCGTGCTGTTTGGTCGGCTCGGTGACTTATTTGGTGTCCGGCCCGCTTTGATGCTGGTCGCCTCGTTTGTCTTGCTGACGCTGCCAATTGCGGCGCTGCTGCGGCGACCGCTGGCCCAACAATAATCGGCTCGACAATAACAGTCGCGGAACCGGCGCAACTGCGCCGAATTTGCCGGTCGAATTTGGGGCGTCGGAACTATTGACGGCTTGATAGCGCCGTCGCGGCTGCAAAACGATGAAATTTCAGCTTTTTCGCACCGCGCCGGTTCGGACGCTGGCTTTGCTGAGGAACGGGCCGCGATCAAGGGCGTTGGGGTTGTGGCTCGGGTTCCAACGTTCGCGTTCAAACGCTACTGGAAATGGAGTAGGCCCATGAGATTCAATCTTCCTTATGCGGCGGTTGGCTTGGCGCTCGCCATCGGCGCGCCTGCCGCGCATGCGCAGACGGTGATTACGACCCAACCAGCGCCTGCAGTTTTCGCCCAACCGCGCGTGGTTACCGTTCCGGCGGCGCCCGTCGTGCAGCCGGTCGAGACGGTACAGACGATCCAAACTGTGCGCACGGTCCGCGCAGCGCCATTGCCGCCGGTGCGCCGGCAAATCGTTACACGGCGCGTGATGCCGGCGGCGCCTGCGGTCGTTGCGGGAACCGTGGCTGCCGCTCCGCAGCCTCTGTATAACGTCGCGCCCACATATGATGTCGCGCCCGCGGCCGTTGCAGCGCCCGTTGCAGACATTTATCCGGCGCCGACCTACGGCTATGCGACGCCGCCACTTTATGACGCCGCGCCGGTGCCGCCCGCGCCGGTCTATGGCTACTCGAGCTACGGCTATTCGAGGCCGGTCTATGACGTCGCGCCGGCCATAGCGCCCGCGCCCGTTGTCGCCGCTCCGGCTGTTGCCGCTCCAGTCGTGGCAACGCAACCGGTCATCTATCGGTATGTTTACGAGCCCGACCGCATCTTGGTTATCGATCCGGCGACCAACATCGCCGTGCAGGCGATTCCGCGATAGCGAGATCGGGTCAGGAGTTTAGGAAGAACCGAGGCCCGCACGCTGCTGCGAGCAGTGTGCGGGCCTGTGGACCAAGCAAAGCAGCAAGGGAGCAGTCGATGAAAAATCGTGGCTCATTTTCTGTCACGCTCGCGGCGGCGCTATTCGGCTGCTGCCTTGGTGCATTGGACGCTGACGCCCAAACAATTAGTCCCACAAATCCCACAAGTCCCACAGCTCCGGGCGGCGATACCGGAGTAAGCGGCGCCATCGAGCAGAAGCTGATCCTCAGCTCGGCGCAACGGGCCGCCATTTATCAAGAAGTCAGCAAGGACAAAAGCAAAGTGGCGCCTAAGGACTTTTCACCGGTGATCGGCGCCGACGTCCCGCCGATGATCGAGCTGTACATGCTGCCCGATGATGCAGTTGCCAATGTCCCTGCGGCCAAGCTCTATAAATATACGATGGTGGAAAATAAGGTCGTGCTGGTCGACCCGACCAAAATGCGCGTCGTCGACGTCATCGGACCGCCGCCGTCGCATTGATCGGCGTGCCGGCCTCTATGGTTATGAGCAACTTGGCTTTGCAGCCGGGAACGAGCGCCGCAAATAAATGAGGACCGGCGGTTAGGGCGCGGCGGCTTTCTTTCCCGCTTCCACGACCAGCTTCGGCAACACGTCCAAATAAGGCCCCATGAAAAAGGCCTCGCCCGATCCATCCCCGTAATACTGATCGTAAGCGTCGATCATGGCGCGCACTGACGCTACGCAAGACGGCATCGAGTCGACGATGAGGCTACCGAGTCCGGTGCTGTCGTTGGCGTGATAACGCGGATCGGCGAAAACCGCATGCGCAATGCAGTCAGTGGCCGATCGGACCAGCGGCTGCGTTGCCGCGCTTTTCTCCCGCGGCGTCAAGTGCGTCAGCCCCATCGGGTCGTCAATTGGGCCGGTGGCGACGGCAACGAGCAGCGCCGTGCCGAAAAGCGGTGCGAGAATCATTGGCTATTTCCCTTACCCTCGCAGCAGGGATAGCGGGTGCGCCGGTTGTCGGTCAACCCTTAAGCGTGAGCAACATGATTGTCTTTTTGGCAAAACAGCGGTCCTATATAATGAGTCAAAGGGATGACGGAGTTCGCCATGATATTGCCATCGGCACTGCTTCTCGGCGTCAGTCTTGTCGTTCCGGCCGTCGACAAAGTTCCCGCGCTCAATGTGGAACAGGTCTGCCAGGGCATCGCGCAGCAGGGCGGTGTCTCGTTCCGCGATCCCAACATCGCGGTAGAAAAGAAAAATTGCATGGACAGCGAGCACGCGACTCGTGACGAGATCGCCAAACAATGGTCGAGCTTCTCGGCCGCCGACAAAACGGCCTGCACGAACGAGGCGACAATGGGCGGCGAGTCGAGCTACACGGAACTGTTGACCTGCCTGGAAATGGCGCGCGACGTGCGAGCGCTGCACAGCGAAGCGCAGAAGCCGACCGCGCCCGCCGCCCGATCGGCGCCGCCCGGCCACGCGCAACCGAAGCCCTAAAGCTTTTCGCGCGCGGGAAACTCAATAGCCGATCAGGATCTCGCTCACCGTCGGTTTCACAGCGCGCATCTCCGGATCTGCTGAACTGTATTCTTTATCGGCGGGTAGAGCGGCCACCGTGTCGGCCGACACTTTTGGATCGGCATGCAGGCTCACACCTGATTTGCAGCCGCCCGGCAGAGTGGCCAGCACGCCGCCGTCCCAATCGCTGACACTGGCAACGCCGTCTTTGTCGAAGCCTTTGACCTTGAAAGCCTTGTGGTTGAGCTTTTCGAGCTGAGCAAGCGTCAATCCGAGGCGAAGTCCGCCGGGCGCGGCCCAGTTCGATTTGCCGTTAATGACGATGAGATAAGTGTCGCTGCGTGCGGCGGGATTGGCCCACCACACTTCGAGCCGCCGCCGCGGATCTTTCGGGTAGAGCACCGATGCCGGCACCTTTGTTCCGTTGGCGTCGACGTCGGTGAAGGTGATGTTTTTGGAATCGAAGGTCATCGCAAGCTTAAGATGACTTGAATCCTTGGCGAACGTGCCACTGCAGGCAAGCGTTTGGGTGCGGACTTCCGCGGCGGGCGTCGGAACCGCGTGGCGTACTGCCGGCGTCGATGCATGTCCCGCGCTGTCCGGCTGCGCCACCGCCCCGGGCAGCGGTTGGCGCATTTGCGAAGGCGCCAGCTGATCATCGTTATCGAGATCGGGATTGACTTGATTGATATGGCGTTGTTGCGCCGCAGACAGATCGTTTGCGGCCAACATCAACGACAGGCCAAAAGCCGTCGCGAATGCCGCGGTCAGACGGCTAGCGAACCACCCGCTACGCATACTCCCCTCCCGTTCCTAGCTACTACGAAACCCCAGCGGCAATATAGCACGCCAAAACCTACTCAGCACGGTCCAACGGAGCCCAAGAAGGCCGGGAAAATCTAGGCGCAGAAATTTTGGCGGATTTGAGCTACGCGGCTGTTTTGGTGCCAAAAATTCTGGCAAAAACCGAGCAAACACGCCGGCCTGGCCGCTAGTGTGTCCCGATTCCGAAGTTCGCACGCTTTATCGGCACGCTCTCATGCGAACTTCGGAATCGAAATCCACCGCACTAGGGAGCGGGTTGAATGCGCAAACATCGCGTGGAGGCGGGACCGGACACTGTGCACTGGGGTTTTTTCGACGCTGCGCTCAAACCCTTGATCACGATCGAGTCTGGCGACGAAGTGACCATGTCGACCGTGTCGGGCCCGCCTGAGGCCATGCCGCGGCCGGATTCCGGCCTGACTGTGCCAGCCGCATTATCGGCGATTCACGCGACCGTGCCGCGGCGACTGAATGGTCCGCACATCATGACCGGGCCGGTCGCGGTGCGCGGCGCCAAGGCCGGGCAGGTGCTGGAGGTGCGGATCAAATCGATCGAGCTTCACTACGACTGGGGCTATAACGCCATCCGGCCGCTCGCCGGCGCGCTACCGGACGATTTTACCGAGGCGCGTCTCATTCATATTCCGCTCGATCGCGCGCGCATGACCGGCCGGCTGCCGTGGGGTCTCGAACTGGCGCTGAAGCCATTCTTTGGCGTCATGGTTGTTGGGCCGCCGCATGCCTGGGGCGCCGTCGCCTCGCCGCCGCCGCGGCGCAACGGCGGCAACATCGACAACAAGGAATTGGTCGCCGGCGCCACGCTCTATTTGCCGATCCATGTCGACGGCGCGCTCTTCTCGGTCGGCGACGGTCACGGCGTGCAAGGCGATGGCGAAGTCTGCATCACCGCAATCGAGACCGGCCTGATTGGCACCTTCGAATTGCACGTGCGCGACGATATGAAGCTCGACTGGCCGATGGCGGAAACGCCGACGGATTTCATTACCATGGGGTTTGATCCCGATCTCGACGATGCCGCAGTGATCGCGCTGCGCGAAATGATCAAGCTGATCTGCGCGCGCGCAGGCCTATCGCGTGAGGACGCCTATACGCTGTGCAGCTTGGCGGCCGATCTGCGGGTCACGCAGCTCGTCAACGGCGCCAAAGGCATTCACGTGGTGCTCAACAAGGCGCTGCTGAATTGTTAGGGCAGCGACGCGGTGCAAGCG